>CAZPDV010000090.1:0-7537 GCA_964585355.1 uncultured Aliiroseovarius sp. | reverse complement strand
ATTTTTCCTCGAAATCGGCGGCAAACGGCTCGAGGCGCGCGCCTGGGGCCCGCCGCCCGACCGCGCCCCCACCATCGTGCTGCTGCACGAGGGGCTGGGCTCGGCCAACATGTGGCGCGCCCTGCCCGAGGCCCTGACCACCGCCACCGGCATGGGCGTGCTGGCATATTCGCGCGCGGGCTATGGCGCCTCCGACCCCAACCCGCCGCCCTGGCCGCTCGATTATCTCGAGGTCGAGGCCAACCAGGCCCTGCCCGGCCTGCTCGACACCGCCGGGATCCGGGCCGCGCTCCTGGTGGGCCATTCCGATGGCGGCTCGATCGCGGCCGCCTATCTGGGCCGCCACCATGACCCGCGCGTTGCCGCCGCCGTGCTGATCGCGCCGCATTTCTTCACCGAACCCGGCGGGCTGGCCGCCATTCGCGCCGCCCGCGCCGGTTTCGCCCACGACATCCGCCCGCGCCTGGCCCGCCACCACCGCGACGTGGATGCGCTGTTCGAAGGCTGGTCCGGCGCCTGGGCCGACCCGGATTTCAAGGTCGGCCAGATCGAGCCACTGCTGCAAAACATCCGCGTGCCGATCCTGGCCATCCAGGGCCGCGCCGACCAATACGGCACGCTTGCCCAGATCGAGGCGCTCACCCGCCACCTGCCCAAGCCGCCCGAAATCGCCATCCTCGAAGGGTGCGGCCATTCCCCGCATGTGGAACGGCCCGAGGACACCGCCCGCCTGATCGCCGATTTCGCCTCCCGCCACCTGCCGCTTTCATCTTTCCCGGAAATACTCCCGCCGGAGGCATGAAATCTTCGCACCCGGCCTCAGATCACCGCGCGCTCCGCCCGGGCCGCCCCCGACAGCCGCTCGAACCCAAAGCCCGACAGGTCCAGGCTCTGATAGCGGCCGGTCACGATCCGCTCGGCCAGGCCGCGCCCCATGGCCGGCGCCTGTTGCAACCCGTGGCCGGAAAAACCGTTGATGAAATGGAAATTGTCCAGCACCGGATGCGGCCCCAGCACCGCATTCTGATCCACCCGGTTAAAGGCATAATGCCCGGCCCATGACTGCACCACCCGCAGGCGCTCGAATTGCGGGATGCGCGCGGCCAGGGCCGGCCAGGCAAATTCCTCCCACAGGCCCGGCACTTCGGCAAAATCCTCCGGGTCCACCGCCGGGTCCGGGTCCGGGGTGGCGCCCACCATGTAAAACTTGCCGTCCGAGCGAAAATGCACCCCGGACGGGTCCACCGTCAGCGGCAGATCCTGGTCCAGCGGCCGGGCGGCCTCGACCACCCAGGTCATGCGCTTGCGTGGCTCCACCGGCAGCTCGATCCCGGCCATGGCCGCCACCCTGCCCGCCCGCGGCCCGGCCGCATTGACCACTGCGCCACAGCCGATCCGGGTACCATCGGCCAGCCGCACCGCAACCACCCGCACGCCCTTTTCGGTCTCGATCCCCTGCACCTCGCCATGCAGGAACTCGACCCCGCGCGCCCGCGCCCCCCGCCGCCACCATTCAAACAGCGTGCCGCCGTCGAAATAGCCCTCGTCAACCGGGTTCCAGGAGCCAAGCACGATGCCATCGAGGTTGAAAAACGGGAATTTTCGCGCAAGCGCCTCCGGCTCAAGCAGCCGCGTGCCGGCCCCAAGGCCCGCCTGCATCGCCTGGTCGCTGCGCAACTCGGCCGCCCGCGCCGGGCTGTCCGCCAGGTACAGATAGCCAAAGAAATGCGTGTCCACCGGCGGCACCCTGGGATCGCCGATTTCTTCCCGGAAGTTGCGGATATACTGCGCCGCGAATTGCGACACCCGCACATTGAGCGGCGAGGAAAACTGCTGCCGCATGCAGGAATTGGAATGCGCGGTCGAACAGGCCTCATGGCTCGGGTCGCGTTCGACCACCAGGACATGCCCGTCAAAGCCCGGATGCGTGGACAGGAACCACGCCACCGAGGCCCCCATCATCGCCCCCCCGACGATCACCACATCATATTGCGCCCGCGCCGGCCGATCCGAAAATGCCGCCATGATTCCATGCCTCCCGACCAAGCCATAGCGAAACCCCGGCACCGGCAAAAGCCCCGGCGCATCGGCTCATTCCCGAGGCCCGACCAGCACCCGGATCACCGCCTCGGCCTCCACCGCGCCCACCGGCCTGCCGTCCCGGCACACCATCACCGGCGCCCCCGCCGCGATCACCGCCTGCGCCACCTCGGCAACCTTTTGCGAAGCCTCGATCCCCGGCCCCTTGCCGGTGGCGCCGGGCTGCATGATCGCCCCCACGCTCACCACCTTGTCGCGCGGCACATCCCGGGTCAGTTCCCGCACATGCTCATCGGCCGGTTCAAGCATCAGCGCCTCGGGGCTGGCCACCTGGAGGATACGCCCGCCCCTCATCACGGCAATGCGGTCGGCCAGGCGCACCGCCTCGCCCATCTCACCGGTCGTGAAAACGGCGGTTTTCCGCATCAGCCCCTGAAGGCGCAGGAATTCCCCCTGCATCTCGTGCCGGTTCAGCGGGTCGAGGGCCGAAAAGGGCGCGTCCAGAAACCAGATTTCCGGCTCGGCCACCAGCGCCCGGGCAATGCCGACCCGCTGCTGCTGCGCGTCGGACAATTCACGCGGATACCGGCCTTCGCACCCCTTCAGCCCAAGCAGCCCGACCATCCCGGCGGCGCGGCTCTCGGCCGGCCCGCGCTTCACCCCCTGAAGCGATAGCGCAAAGGCCACGTTCTGCAACACCGTCAGGTGTGGCAACAGCGCGAACTCCTGAAACACCATGCCCATCTTGCGGCGACGCAACGCGATCAGCTCTCGCGCGCGCATTTTCAACAGATTCTGGCCATCCAGAAAAATCTCGCCGAAACTTGGCCTGATCAGCCCGGCCAGCAGGCGCAGCAAGGTCGATTTCCCCGCCCCCGGCAGACCCACGATCCCGAATGTCTCGCCCTCATGGATGTCGAGGAATACGTGCTGCACGGCCCCGACCAGCCCGAATCTCTTGAACGCATTATCGTCCGGAGGAAAGTTCTCTGCCCCGAAAACATGGCCGATAGCGGCACCATCGCCATGGACCTTGAACAATGCCTTGCAGGACAGCTTTGGCGTTTCCCGCATATCTTTTCCTGCCCCTGCACTGTCCCTCGGGGCCGCCCGCCATGTCCGCCGATGCCCGCAAGCCCCCACCGTGACCGGCAAAGGCGCATTGGTCAACACATTACCGCTCACACGTCACGCGCCGCCCACCCTGACAGGCAACGCAATCCACCACAGGCATTGCCAATATGCCGCCAAGGCGCGAAATTGCCCCGGTCACGGCCATGTGACGATTCGCCAAGGAGACCCCGGTGCACGCATATCTCAAAGCCGCCCTGTCGATTACCGACCAGGCACAGGCCATCCCGCTCAAGCATTTCCGCCAGGGCATCGACATCATCCACAAGACCGACATGAGCCCGGTGACCATGGCCGATCACGCCACCGAGCGTTTCATCCGCGATGCCCTTCAGGCCGCCTTTCCCGAACACGGCATCATTGGCGAAGAATTCGACCCCAGGCACACGTCCGGCGCCCTGCAATGGATCATCGACCCGATCGACGGCACCCGCGCCTTCATCTCGGGGATGCCGCTGTTCGGCATGCTGCTGGCGCTGCTGGAAAACGGCGCGCCGCGGCTGTCGGTGGTGCGCATGCCGGCGCTGGACGAGGTATATTGCGGCGACGGGGTGCTGGCCGACATGAACGGCGCCGCGCTCGAAGTGGCCGAAACCGCCACGCTCCAGGACGCGATGCTCTATATCAACGAGGCCGACAAGATGATGCGCGACGCGCCCGAGGCCTTTGCCCGGCTCAACGCCGCCGGCCGCGACCGGCGCTTTTCCTACGATTGCTATCCGCACATGCTGCTGGCCGCGGGCCAGGTCGATGCCTGCGCCGATTTCGACCTCAAGCCCTATGACTTTCTGCCGCTGGTGCCCATCGTCGAAGGCGCGGGCGGCGTGATCACCGACTGGCAGGGCAAGGCGCTGGGGCTCGATTCCGATGGCCGGGTGCTGAGCGCGGCAACCCCGGAACTGCATGCCGAACTGCTCGAACTTCTGGCCGGCGCGGATGGCTGAAAGCACCACGGGGGGCGGCCACATGACCGACGCCATGCCACGGATCCTGCAGGCCCTGCGCGCCCTTGAAGGCCGGGGCGCGCTGCGCGCCGACGACCTTGCCATCACCCGGCTGGGCGGGCTGACAAACATGGTCTATCGGGTTGAAATCGGTGAGGAAAAACTGATCGTCCGCCTTCCCGGCGCCGGCACCGAAGCCTATATAGACCGCCAGGTGGAGCTGACCAATGCCCGCGCCGCCGCCCGCGCCGGCGTCTCGCCGGAAGTGCTCTGGGCGGCGCCCGAAACCGGCGTCATGATCACGCGCTGCATCGACCCGGCCACCACCATGACCCCGGCCGGTTTTGCCGCCACCAGGGGCGCCCCGGCGCGGGCCGGGCGCGCCCTGGCCCGGCTGCATGGCTCGGGCGAACGCTTCGATTTCCGGTTCGAGCTGTTCGCCATGATCGACGACTACCTCGCCCTGCTGGCGCGCAAGAACGCCCCCCTGCCCGAGGGCTACCACGACATCGTAGCCTCGGCCGAGCCGGTGCGCGCCGCCCTGGCCGCAAATCCGGCCCCGCTTGCCCCCTGCCACAACGACCCGCTTTGCGAGAACTTCCTCGATGACGGGCACAGGATGTGGATCATCGACTGGGAATATAGCGGCATGAACGACCCGCTCTGGGACCTGGCCGACCTGTCGGTGGAAGGCAGCTTCACCCCGCAGATGGAAGCCGAAATGCTGAGCGCCTATTTCTCCCGCCCCGCCAGCGCCGCCGAACAGGGCCGGGTGGTGATCTACAAGGCCATGTGCGACCTGCTCTGGACCCTCTGGGGCCTGATCCAGCACGCCGACGCCAACCCGGCCGAAGATTTCTGGGCCTATTCCCTGGCCCGCTTCGACCGCTGCAAGGCGCTGATGCAGGCCGACAGCTTCCAGACCCACCTCAAGGCCCTCGCCGCCTGAGCTTTCATCTTTCCCCAAATACTCCCGCCGGAGGCGCGATTTTCCCGGAAAATCGCCGGCTCACACCCCCAGGTAGCGGTGCATGGTTTCGGCATCGAGCGCCGCGAAGGCCCCGTTCCAGACCGAGCGCCCCTTCTCCAGGATCACCGCGCTGTCGGCCACCTGCGCCAGTTCCGAAATCGACTTGTCCACCACGATGATCGCCAGCCCGGTTTCGGCCTTGAGCCGGCGCACCGCCGCCCAGATCTCCTGGCGCACCACCGGCGCCAGCCCCTCGGTGGCCTCGTCCAGGATCAACAGCCGCGGATTGGTCATCAACGCGCGACCGATCGCCAGCATCTGCTGCTCGCCGCCCGAAAGCGTTGCCGCCTGCTGGCCCAGCCGCTCGCCCAGCCGGGGAAACAGCCGCGTCACCGCCGCCAGGTCCCACGCCCCCGGCCGCGCCGCCGCGACCAGGTTCTCGCGCACGCTGAGCGGCCCGAAACAGCGCCGCCCCTCGGGCACCAGGCCAAGCCCCAGCCGCGCCGCCCGAAAGGCCGGCAGATGCGCCAGGTCGTGGCCATCGAACACCGCCGTGCCGCCGCGGTGGCGCAACAGGCGCGAAATCACCTTGACCGTGGTGGTCTTGCCCATGCCATTGCGCCCCATCAGGGCCAGCACCTCGCCCGGTTCCAGGGCAAGATGCACGTCGAACAAGGCCTGAGACGGGCCGTAAAAGGCGGAAATATTGGCAAGTTTCAACAGCGTCACAGCCCGCCCTCCGCCGCCTCGTCGCCCAGATAGGCCTCGCGCACCCGCGCATCGGCGCGGATCTCCTCGACGCTGCCGGTGGCGATGATCTCGCCATAAACCAGCACGCTGATCCGGTCGGCCAGGGCAAAGACCGCATCCATGTCATGCTCCACCAGCAGGATCGGCGCCCGCCCCCTGAGCCGGTCGAGAAACCCCATCAGCCGCTTCGACCCGGACGCGCCCAGCCCGGCCATGGGCTCGTCCATCAGGAACACCCGCGGCTCAAGCGTCAGTGCCACCGCCACCTCGAGCTGCCGGCGCTGGCCATGCGACAGCTCGGCCGTGGTCAGCGCCGCAAGCTCGTTCAGCCCCACCTCCTCAAGCGCCCGCATCGCCGCCCCGACCAGCGCCTTGTCGCCCAGCACATTGCCGAAAAACCGATGCACCCGGCCGCGTCGCCCCAGCGCCCCCAGCACCGCGTTCTGCAGCACCGTCATCTCCATCGCCAGCGAAGAAATCTGAAAGGTCCGCGCCAGCCCGGCCCGCGCCCGCGCCACCGCCGACAGGCCGGTGACATCGCGCCCCGCCAGCCGCACCCTGCCCCGGTCCGGGGCAAGCTCGCCCGCGATCTGGGCGATCAGGGTGGATTTGCCGGCGCCATTCGGGCCGATCAGCGCATGTATCTCGCCGGGGAAAAGCTCCAGCGAAATGTCGTTCGAGGCCACCAGCGCCCCGAACGCCTTGGTCAGGCCGCGCACCTCCAGCACCGGCTCAGTCATGCGCCACCTCCTCGCCCGCCAGCAGGCCGATCAGCCCGCCGCGGGCAAACAGCACCACGATCAGCAAGAGCGCCCCCAGGAAGATGTGCCAGTATTCGGAAATCCCGCCCAGGAAATGTTCAAGCAGGATGAACAGCATCGCCCCCGCCACCGGGCCGAACAGCCGCCCGACCCCGCCCAGGATGACAAAGACCATGATCTCGCCCGAGGTCTGCCAGGAAAACATGGTGGGGCTGACAAAGCGGTTGAGATCGGCAAACAGCGCCCCGGCCAGCCCGGTAATGGCGCCGGAAATGGTGAATGCCACCAGCCGCAGCCGGTACGGGTCGATCCCCACCGCCCGCACCCGCGCCTCGTTCTGGCGCGCCGCCGCCAGCGCCAGGCCAAACGGCGCCCGCATCAGCCGCGCCATGAAGAACAGCACCAGCACCAGCGCCCCATAGGCAATGGCAAAGAAGTTGATCGGCACCAGCGTATTGAGCCCCGGAAAGCTGTTGCGCAGATAGATCGAAAGCCCGTCCTCGCCGCCATAGCTGGGCCAGGAGATGGCGAAATAGAAGAACATCTGGCCGAAAGCCAGGGTGATCATGATGAAATAGGCCCCCGAGGTGCGCAGGCTCAGCGCCCCGATCGCCAGCGCCGCCAGCGCCGAGGCCGCCACCGCCACCGCCCAGATCACCGGCATCGACTTGGTGCCGGGGATATTCAGCGCCTCGATCAGCGGCGTGTAATTCTGGGCGTGAAAGGCCAGGATGCCCATGGCATAGCCGCCAATCCCGAAAAATACCGCGTGCCCGAAACTGATCAGCCCGCCCACCCCCAGCGCCAGGTTGAGCCCGACGCCGGCCAGCGCCAGGATCGCCACCCGCGTGGCCAGGGTAATGGTAAAGGGCTGATCCGCCCATACCGCCCAGAGCGGCACCGCCAGAAGCCCCGTCAGCAGGGCCGCGTTGATCACGGTT
>CAZPDV010000089.1:0-7563 GCA_964585355.1 uncultured Aliiroseovarius sp. | reverse complement strand
CAAAATGGGCACGCGCCGGGAGCGCAAGGTAAATGAGGACAGGCCCTAGCGCCTGCCCGCCAGCAAGGCGCGCGCCACGTCTTCGCGCACGCTGCCGCGCGCCACCATTTCGCGCGCCACCCGGTCGATCTCGGCCCCCTCGGCGCCGGCGGCAATGGCCACGTTGCGGGCGTGCAGCCCCATATGGCCGCGCTGGATGCCTTCGCCCGCCAGCGCCCGCATCGCCGAAAAATTCTGCACCAGCCCCACCGCCGCCATCACCCGGCCCAGCCGGTCGGCACTGTCGGCGCCCATGATCTTGAGCGCGATCTGAGCGGTGGGATGGGCGCGGGTGGCCCCGCCGATGATCCCCACCGGCATCGGCAGCTCGATTTCCCCCACCAGATCGCCGTTTTCATCCCTGTGCCAGCGGGTCAGCGGCGCGTATTGACCGCCGCGGGTGGCAGCAAAGGCATGGGCGCCGGCCTCCAGCGCCCGGCTGTCATTGCCGGTGGCCAGCGCCACTGCGTCGATGCCGTTCATCACCCCCTTGTTATGGGTGGCGGCGCGGTAGGGGTCGGCGGCGGCAAAGGCATAGGCGGCAAGGATCCCCTCGACCATATCGGTGCCGATCGTGTCTGCCGGCCAGACCGCCCGGGCCCGGACCAGCCGCCGGTCGGCCAGGTTCGACAGGATGCGCAGCCCTACCGTTGCCCCGGTCCAGGCCTCAAGTTGGGGGGCAAGCGCCTCGGCCATGGTGTTGACCGCATTGGCCCCCATGGCATCGCGCACATCGACGATCAGATGCACCACCAGAAAGTCGCCCACCAGCCGGGCCTCGAGGTCGCTGAACCCGCCGCCCAGCCGGACCAGCATCGGGTCGCAGGCATTGCACAGGGCGGCGATCTCGTCCCGCCGGGCCAGCACGTGCGCCCGCGCCGCCTGCGGGTCGGCCATGCCGCTCAGCTGCACCTGCGCGATCATCCGCGGCGCATCGGCCTCGGTCACCACGCCGCCGCTGTCACGACAGGCGCGCGCGCCGTTGCAGACGGCGGCCACCACGCTGCTTTCCTCGGTGGTCATGGGCACCAGGACATCGGTGCCGTCCACGATCATGTTGGTAGCCACCGCCAGCGGCAGGCTCATCACCCCGATCACGTTTTCCGAAAGGTTGTCGGCCAGGGCGCCGCCGGCCTCGGCCTCGCGGGTGAGGTGGGCAAGCTCGGCCTCGCTCAGCCCGGCCTCGCGGGCAATGCGCGCCAGCCGCTCGGCGCGGCCGAGATTGTGAAAGCCGGGGATGCGGGAAGTGGTCATGGGCCCTCCGTGGCGCTGTGGGGTTTGCTGGCCATACCCAAGCAGCCCGGCGCCGGCGCGTCAAGAAAAGGCCGCCCCGGTGGGGACCGGGGCGGCTGTCTGGCTGGCTAGGGAGAGGAGGGACAGGTTGAAGGGACCAGCCAGATTTTCGGGGCTTTACCAGCCGAACTGTATCAGGATGCCGGTTTCACCGCCGGACTGGGCGACCGCGGCATCGGTGCCTTCGCCGAACTGGAAGATGCCATAGGCGTTCGAGCCCGCGCCCTGGTTCAGCGTGCCGGTATGGTTGTTGCCATCCTGCACGATCAGGCCGAAATCGTCGCCGCCCTGCTGGCCGATGCCGGCGGCATTGCCGATGCCGTTCTGGGCAACATTGGCGTTGCCCTGCATGGACATTGCCAGCGCCATCAGGCCCAGGCCAAGGCGCATGCCCTGCTCTTCGTCGGCGTTCTGCGGGGTGATTTCCAGCGAGATCGAACCGCCGGCATGGGCCGGAATGGCGGTGAGGCTGGCAAGGGCGATCGAGGCGGAAAGAAGGATGCGTTTCATGGGTTTTCTCCTGAAGAAAGGGGTCAATATTCAACGGTCGGGCAGGACAGGGTCAGGCCGTTCCATTCAAGGGTAAAGTCGATGTCGAAATCCTGCGGGTCGCCGTTCATCTTGCTGCGGCCCAGCGTGGCATCCTCGCCCTTGCTCAGGGCAAAGGGGCCGCCCTGGCGGATATGCGAAGAGCCGCCGCGACCGGATTTCGTGATTTCCAGCGCATAGCTGCCTTCGATGGCTTCGCTGGCGGCCAGGCGGGCGCTGATCTCGACCATGCGGCCGGTATCGTGCAGCTCCAGCGCGCAGGTCAGCGGCAGGGGCGTGGTCCGGGCCTCGGACGAGGCGGCGACGCCGACACCCAGAGCCACGATGAGAGCCGCGGCAGCGGGGATCGGATGGGGGAGGAAGGAAAGCATTGTCATGGTCTTGGCTCCTGGGTGAGGGATGAGAGGCGGGCAGGCGGCGAGGGAGGGCGCCGCCCGCCCGGTCACGGTCAGTTCTGAACGATGACCGCCACGTTGCCGGCGCCAACCTGATGGCTTTCGGCGCTGTTGCCATCGCCGGCCTGGATCACCGCCACGGCGTTGCAGGTGCCGTCCTGGCTGAGTTGCGAGCTGTTGTTGACGCCGAACTGGGCGGTGCCGGCGACGTTGCAGGCGCCGTTCTGGGCGATGCCGCTTTCATTGCCGATGCCCGACTGGCCGACCACGGTCAGGTTGTCGAAACCGTCCTGGGTGGCAATCGAGGTATTGCCCCAGCCGTCCTGGATCACGGTCATGTCGTTCCAGGTGCCGGTCTGGGAACCGCCGGCGGCATTGCCCCAGCCCCATTGCGAGACGTTGATGAAGTTTTCGCCAGCGATGGCGGGGGCGGCGGTGGCCGCCACGATCAGAGAGAAGGCAGCGGTTTTCAGGGTCTTTGCGAAGGTCATGTTGTCGTTCCTTTTAATCAGTTGGCTGCGAATGGGTTTCGCGGGTTTCAGGTTTGCATCTGCGCCTCCGGCTGCCCGCTTTGCGTGTTTCGGTCGGGAGCGTTGGTGCCGATGAGCCAGTGATGCCGGGGGTGGCGGGGCTAAACAATATCGGCGCCTGGTTATCGCCTGACAGCGGCGAAAGCCGCGCTTGTTATCAAATAACAAACCGAAAGATCATGCTAAAACAATATGATAGGTGATTCCTTCGGCAAGGCCGCAGTGCTGGAATCGCACCCATGTCCGGCCGGTTTTGCCGCCGGCGCGGCGCGACCGGGCGATGTTATCGGATAGCTGGGCGAAGCTGGGTGGTGGCGGTGGCGCGGCTTGGGGGATTCGCGGCGCGCCCTGGCTATTGCGGCTTTTTCGCGCGGTCCTGCGCCGCCCATTGCTCGCGCTTGCGATAGAGCGTCGAGGGCGCCACCTGCAGCGCCCGGGCGGCGCGGGTGACCGAGTTTCCGTGATCGCGGATGATCGCCTCGATGATCGCCCGCTCGATCTGCGCCAGGCTCTGGCCGCGAAACTGGCTGGCCAGAAAGTCACCATGGTCGGGCATCGGCGTGACCGGCCCGCTGCCGGGGCGGCTCTGGCTGATCTCCTCGGGCAGCATGTTCAGAGTGATCGTTCGCGCGCTGCCCTTGCCATGCAGCACCACGATGTTGCGGATCACGTTGCTCAGCTGACGGATATTGCCGGGCCATTGATAGGCCAGAAAGCGCTCCTGCACCTCGGGGGCAAACTTTTCGAGCATGCCGCCCTTGCGGGCCGTGGCCTGGCGCAGTTTTTCGCGGGCAATCAGCAGCACGTCTGCGCCGCGGTCGCGCAGTGGCGGCACCTGGATCTCGGTCACGCAGAGGCGATAGAACAGGTCGCGGCGCACGCGCCCGTCGCTGGTGGCCTTGATCGGGTCGTGGCTGGTGGCGCTGATCAGCCGCGCCGGCAACTGGTCGTCATCGCCGATCATCCGCACCAGGCGGGCCTGTACCTTTGCCGAAAGATCGGTGATTTCGTCAAAGAAAAAGGTGGCGCTGCTGGCGGGATCGACCATCTCGGCAGGCAGGTCTTCCGGGGTCAGCGCGGCGCAGTCAAGCTTGTGAAAAGGCGCCTCGCCCCTGGTCGCGATGGTATGGATCAGCCGCGCACAGTGCGATTTGCCGCTGCCTGCCTCGCCGATCAGCAGCACCGGCAGGGTGGCCTCGGCAACCGCGGCGATCGCGGCCTTCAGGGCCATGGTGGCGGCATGGCTGCCTGTTATGCAGTCCGCCTCGGGCATGGCCGGGGGCGTGCCGCGCGTGTCGGGGGCAGGCTTGGCCGCCGGCTCTTTGGGAATGGCGGGAAAGCTCAGATCGGTCTCGGGCACCGGCAGGCCACGCCGGCGCATCGCCGCCGCCAGGGTCTTGGCCAGGCGGTCTTGCGAAAAGGGCCGGAACAGACAGTCGAGCACACCGGCGCGCATGGCTTCGGCGGCTTCGTTGATCTGGTCGCGCTCGACCACCATGATCACTTCGGTCTCGGGCGCGGCTTCGAGGCAGGACTGGACGCAGGCAAGGGTGCTCTCGCCCTGATAAAAAGCCGGCAGCAGGACGATGCCGGGGCTGTGGGCGGTAAAAAGCGCGTGCGTTTCGTCAATGTCATGGACAGTATATTGCCTGATGCCCAAGGCGTCGGCGATCACCGACAGCGCTTCGTGCTCCGAGCGATCCGGTATCAATGCAAGCATATCAATCCGGGGCCGCCCCCGATCCGAATTTTCACGCCGGGTTTCACCCCGTTTCATTTCAGCCAAAACGCACCTGAGCTATTCTTTCACCATCCCGAAAAACGCCGCAAGACAGGCGGCGATCTTCTCCTATAGGTGCAATTAATTGTGGCGAAATTCTACCGATAGATTGGATTTTAATCGAATTTTTTCGGAAAAAACCCTTGAAAACCAGTGCAAAATGCGAAAATTGGGGCTTGGCTCAACCAGAGGGGTAGCCAAGCCCGGCCAAGGCCGCCTCGATCTCTTTCAGAACCTCCGGGTCGTCGATGGTGGCGGGGGTCTTGTAATCGATTCCATCGGCAATGGCGGCCATGGTGCCGCGCAGGATCTTGCCCGAGCGGGTCTTGGGCAGGCGCTCGACCACGCAGGCCTGGCGGAAAGCGGCCACCGGCCCGATCTTTTCCCGCACCAGCCCGACACATTCCGCCACCACTTCCGCATGGTCGCGCCCGGCGCCGGCATTGAGGCACAAAAAGCCCACCGGCACCTGCCCCTTGAGCGCATCTGCCGCCCCGATCACCGCACATTCGGCCACGTCCGGGTGGCTGGCCAGCACCTCCTCCATGGCGCCGGTGGACAGGCGGTGGCCGGCAACGTTGATCACGTCATCGGTGCGCGCCATGATATAGAGGTATCCGTCCTCGTCCTTGTAGCCTGCATCGCCGGTTTCGTAATAGCCGGGGAAGGTCTCGAGATAGGCGCTCCTGAACCGCGCCTCGGCGTTCCACAGGGTCGGAAGACAGCCCGGCGGCAGCGGCGTCCTGATGGCAATGGCGCCCAGATCGCCGGGCGGCAGCACATGGCCGCCCTCGTCCAGCACCTGCACGTCAAAGCCCGGCATCGGCACGCCGGGGCTGCCCAGCTTGATCGGCAGCCGCTCCAGCCCCAGCGGGTTGGCGGCGATGGGATAGCCGGTCTCGGTCTGCCACCAATGGTCCACCACCGGCACCTTGAGCTGCGTTTCGGCCCAGATGATGGTGTCCGGGTCGGCGCGCTCGCCGGCCAGAAACACCTGGCCCAGGCAGGACAGGTCGTATTTGCGCACGAATTCCCCGGCCGGATCCTCGCGCTTGACGGCGCGAAAGGCGGTGGGGGCGGTAAAGAAGGTCTTGACCTTGTGCTCGGAAATCACCCGCCAGAAGGTGCCGGCATCGGGGGTGCCCACCGGCTTGCCCTCGAACACGATGGTGGTGTTGCCATGGGTCAGCGGCCCGTAGCAGATATAGGAGTGCCCCACCACCCAGCCCACATCCGACGCCGCCCAGAACACATCGCCGGGATCGACGTTATAGACATTCTTCATGGTCCAGTTCAGCGCCACCAGATGGCCGCCCGTGTGGCGCACCACGCCCTTGGGTTGGCCGGTCGTGCCGGAAGTGTAGAGGATATAGACCGGGTGATTGCCCTCGACCGGCACGCATTCGGCCGGGCGGGTGCCATATTGAAACCCGTTCCAGTCAAGGTCGCGCCCCTCGACCATGCTGGCGACTTCCTGCTCGCGTTGCAGGATCACGCAGAAGTCGGGCTTGTGGCTGGCGATCTCGATGGCGTCGTCCAGCAGCGGCTTGTAATGCACCACCCGGCCCGGCTCCAGCCCGCAGGAGGCGGCGATGATCGCCTTGGGGGCGGCGTCGTCGATGCGCACCGCCAGTTCGTTGGCGGCAAAACCTCCGAACACCACCGAGTGGATCGCCCCCAGCCGGGTCACTGCCAGCATCGCCTCAAGCGCCTCTGGCACCATCGGCATGTAAATTACTACCCGATCACCCTTTTCGATTCCCTGCGCACGCAGGGCGCCGGCCAGCCGCGCAACCCGGCTCTGAAGCTCGGCAAAGGTGATCTTGTGGGTGGTGCCGGTGATCGGGCTGTCATGGATGATCGCCACCTGGTCGCCGCGCCCGGCCTCGACATGGCGGTCCACGGCATTGTAGCAGGTGTTGAGCATGCCGTCGCTGAACCATTCGTATATCGGGGCGTTTTCGTCAAACAGCGCCTTCGAGGGCGGCCTGTCCCAGCTGATCGCCTCGGCAGCCTGCATCCAGAAGGCTTCCGGGTCGTTTTTCCAGGCGTCATATACGGCGGCGTAGCTCATCATGTCCTCCCATTTCGCCGCCAGTCTAGCCCGCGGGCCAGGCGGCGCAAAGCGCTTTCCCGCATATTTGCAAAGAGTTGCAAAGTCGGCGCCCGCAAATGGCGAATTGCGAAGTTCTGGCGCCTCAGCCGTACTGCGCCACCGGCGTGCCGGCAATCGCCGACATGTTCAAAAGCCCGCGCGCGGTGATCGAGGGGGTCACCACATGCGCCCGGTTGCCCATGCCCATCAGGATCGGGCCGACCTCGAGCCCGCCGGCCTTGGCCTTGAGGATATTGCGCACCCCCGAGGCCGCATCGGCATTGGCAAAGATCAGCACATTGGCCGCGCCCTGCAGGCGGCTTTCAGGCAGAAGCCGGGCGCGCACCTTCGGGTCAAGCGCCGCATCCACATGCATCTCGCCCTCATAAACGAAATCGCGCGGTTTCGCGTCCAGAATCTCAAGCGCGGCGCGGGCGCGTTTGCCGGTGTCGCAGGCGAGGTTGCCGAACTGCGAATAGGCGCAGATCGCCACCTTGGGCGCGATGCCGAAGCGGCGCACATGGCGGGCGGCGGCAATGGCGGTTTCGGCGATCTCGTCGGGCGTGGGCTCGGGGTGAACATGGGTATCGGCGATGAACAGCGGGCCGTCCGGGAGCAGCATCAGGCTGAGCGCCGCAACCGGGTGGCGGCCATCGCGCCCCAGCACCTGGGTGACATAGTTCAGGTGCCACAGATACTGCCCGAAAGTGCCGCAGATCAGGCTGTCGGCATCGTCAAGATGCACCATCACCGCGCCGATTGCGGTGGTGTTTGTGCGCAGGATCGCCCGCGCGATGTCAGGGGTGACGCCCCGGCGCGCCATCAGGCGATGATAGGCCTGCCAATAGGTGCGATAGCGCGGGTCGCTCTCCGGGTTCACCA
>CAZPDV010000088.1:0-7582 GCA_964585355.1 uncultured Aliiroseovarius sp. | reverse complement strand
AGATCCGGCGCGCGGGCGAGCAGACATCCCCCCAGGTGGCGCGCGCAGCTGGACACCCCGGGAACGGGGACACGGGCGGCGGATTGATCAGTGGCAGCAGATCAATCCGCCGTTTCCATTTTCAAGGCGCTGGGGGTGGCCGGTGAAGGAGCGGCGAGGGACAGGACGTGGCACGCAGGTTCAGGGGCGAAAGCACCCACAAGGTGGACGCAAAGGGCAGGGTCTCGATCCCGGCCCTGTTTCGCCGTGTGCTGCAGGCCGGCGACCCGGACTGGCGCGAGGGGCTCAATCCCAACCTGGTCATTGTCTATGGCGACCACCGGCGCAAATACCTGGAATGCTATACGATCGAGGCGATTGACGAGGTGGACGAACAGATCGCCGCCCTGCCGCGTGGCTCGCGCGAGCGCAAGCTCCTGGAAAAGCTGTTCAACGGGCAATCCTTCCCCACCAATGTGGACGAAACCGGGCGGCTGGTGCTGCCGGCGAAGCTGCGCGAGAAGATCGGCCTGGACAAGGAGGCGTTTTTCATCGCCACCGGCGACACCTTTCAGATCTGGAACCCGGAAGCCTTCGAGGAAGAAAATGCCCGGCTTGAGGAATGGCTGGACGAACAGCCCGAGGATTTCGACGTTCTGTCGTTGTTGCCGGGGCGCGCGGATGAAGGGCAGCAGTAATGGCCGAGGCGGTGCGCAATGGCACAGGGCCCGCGCATGTTCCGGTATTGTTGACGCCCTTGCTGGCGGCGGTGGCGCCGGTGGCGGGGGTCTGGGCGGATGGCACCTTTGGCGCCGGCGGCTATGCGCGCGGGCTGCTCGCGGCGGGGGCGGCGCGGGTGATCGGCATCGACCGCGATCCGGCCGTGCTCGAGATGGCGCGCGGCTGGGCCGGGGAATGGGGCGACCGGCTGGTGCTGCGGGCCGGCACCTTCAGCGCGCTCGACAGGCTGGCGGGCGAGGCCCTGGATGGGGTGGTGCTCGACCTCGGGGTGAGTTCCATGCAGATCGACCAGCCCGAGCGCGGTTTCAGCTTCATGCAGGACGGGCCGCTTGACATGCGCATGAGCCAGGCCGGACCCAGCGCCGCCGATCTGGTCAACGGGGCGGAGGAGGCCGCGCTGGCGGATATTCTGTTTCATTACGGCGAGGAACGCGCCGCGCGCCGGATCGCGCGGGCAATCGTGCGGGCGCGCGAGGTGCAACCCATTGAAACCACGTTGCAATTGGCCGAGATCGTCTGTTCCTGTCTGCCCCGTCAGAAGTCCGGTCAGAGCCACCCGGCGACCCGCAGCTTCCAGGCCATCCGCATCGCGGTGAACGATGAGTTCGGTCAGCTCGTGGCCGGGCTGGAGGCGGCCGAGCGGGCCTTGAAGCCCGGCGGCTGGCTGGCGGTGGTGAGCTTTCATTCGCTTGAGGATCGGGTGGTCAAGCGGTTCATGCAGGCGCGCGCCGGGGGCATGGGCGGCGGCAGTCGCCATGCGCCGGAAGTGGTGCGCGCGCCCGCCCGCTTCGAGATCCGGCCGAAAAAGGCGATCGCCCCGGATGCGGCCGAGCTTGCCGCCAATCCGCGGGCGCGCTCGGCGCGGCTGCGGGTGGCCCGGCGCACCGCCGCCCCGGCAGGGCCGGTGGAGCGGGCCGGGCTTGGCCTGCCGGACCCGGCCCTGGCCGCAGTTTCAAAGGGGGAAAGGTGATGCGAGTGGCGCTTTATATCCTGTCCGCGCTGGCGGTGATCGGCCTGGCCTATTGGGCCTATCACGAGAATTACAAGACCCAGGCGGTGCTGGCCGAGGCCAAGGCCATGCGCCGCGATATCGGCCAGATGCGCGAGGAGCTGGCGGTGTTGCGGGCCGAATGGGCCTATCTGAACCGCCCGGACCGGCTGCGCGCCCTGGTCGAGATGAATTTTGACCGGCTGGGCCTGTTGCCGCTGACGCCCGAGCAGTTCGGCCGGGTCGATCAGGTGGCCTATCCGTCGCCGGCGGGGCTGACCATCACCGGGGCGCAGGAGGTGAGCGCCCGGACCGGGGAGGCCGGCCAATGACCCGTACCCCGCTGCGCCCGCTGGCGCGTATTCTGGAAGCCCGCGCCAAGGGGGAAAACCCCGACCGGATCGAGCGCGAGAACCTGCGGCGCCGGCGCGAGGAGATGCGCGACCGCAGCCGGATCCGCTCCGAGGGGCGGCTGCTGGTGCTGGCGGGGCTGTTTCTGTGTGCCTATATCGTGGTGGGCGTGCGCATGGGCGAGCTTTCCGCCAGCGAGCCGCAGGAGCCCGCCGCCCGCAACCACGCCGCCCCTATCGCCCAGGCGCGCGCCGATATCGTCGATCGCAACGGCCGCCTTCTGGCCACCAACATGCTGACCCGCGCCCTTTACGCGCAGCCGCCGATGATGGTGGACAAGCCCCGCGCGGCGCGCGAACTGGCGCGGATTTTCCCGGATCTGAAAGAGGAAGAGTTGCTCAAGCTCTTTACCGGGTCGCGCAAGTTCATATGGATAAAGAAGAAAATCAGCCCCGAGCAGCAGCAGGCCGTGCATGATATCGGCGATCCGGGCCTGCTTTTCGGCCCGCGCGAGATGCGGCTCTATCCCAATGGCGCGCTTGCCGCGCATGTGCTGGGCGGCACCCGTTTTGGCGAGGAGGACGTGAATGCGGCCGAGATCGTCGGCGTGGCCGGGGTCGAGAAATTTGCCGACCAGCGCCTGCGCGACCCGGCCAGAAGCGCCGAGCCGCTGGTGCTGTCGCTTGACCTGACGGTGCAGGCGGCGGTCGAGGAGGTTCTGGCCGGCGGCATGGCGATCATGTCCGCCAAGGGGGCCTCGGCGGTGCTGATGGATGTGCATACCGGCGAGGTGCTGGCGCTGGCCAGCCTGCCGGATTTCGACCCCAACAACCGGCCGCGGCCGCTGACCCGTGGCAGCGCCGCCGACAGCCCGCTGTTCAACCGCGCGGTGCAGGGGGTGTACGAGCTGGGGTCGGTGTTCAAGGTGTTCACCGCCGCCCAGGCGCTGTCGCTTGGCCTGGCCTCGCCCCAGACCATGATCAACACCAGGGGGCCGCTCAAATGGGGCCGCTTTTCGATCCGCGATTTCCACGATTACGGCGCGCAGCTGTCGCTCACCGATGTGATCGTCAAGAGCTCGAATATCGGGTCGGCCAATATTGCCCGCCAGATCGGGGCCGAGCGGCAGCAGCAGTTTCTGCGCGCGCTGGGCCTGATGGAGCCCACCCGGTTCGAGCTGGTCGAGGCCGCCGGCGCGCGTCCGCTCAAGCCCGCAAACTGGTCGGAATTGTCAACCATGACAATATCTTATGGCCACGGCCTGTCCACCTCGCCGCTGCATCTGGCGGCGGCCTATTCCAGCATCGTCAACGGTGGCACCAGGGTCACGCCGACCCTGTTCAGGCGCGAAACCGTGGCCCGTGGGCCGCGGGTGATCCCGCAGGAGGTCTCGCGCGCGATGCGGGCGATCATGCGCCAGGTGGTGGTGCGCGGCACGGCCAGTTTTGGCGATGTGCCGGGCTACAGCGTCGGCGGCAAGACCGGCACCGCCGACAAGCCGAAGGAAAACGGCGGTGGGTATATGGACGGCAAGGTGCTGGCCACCTTTGCCAGCGTCTTTCCCACCACCGACCCGGCCTATGTGCTGATCGTTTCGCTTGATGAACCCGAGATCTATGCCTCGGGCGAGACCCGGCGCACGGCCGGCTGGACCACGGTACCGGTGGCGGCCGAGATCATCCGCCGGGTGGCGCCGCTTCTGGGCCTCAAACCCGAGATTGCAAATCCGGGGCAAGCTGGCGTAACACTCGTCCGTAACTGACGGGGGCGCGCATGGGCGAGGGCGAAAGCGGTGACACGGTCAAGACATTGACCCAACTGGGGCTGCATGCCCGCGATGGCCGCGAGGCCCGGGTGACCGGCCTGTCGGTGGACAGCCGCACGGTGCGGCCGGGGCATCTGTTCGCGGCGCTGCCGGGGGTGCGGGTGCATGGGGCCGAGTTCATTTCATATGCCCTGCGCATGGGGGCGGCGGCGGTGCTGACCGACCGCGCCGGCATGCGCATCGCGGCAGAGGCGCTGGCGGCCAGCGATGCGGCCGTGGTCGTGGCCGAGGATCCGCGCCAGGCGCTGGCCTATGCGGCGGCGCTGTGGTTCGGCGCCCAGCCCGAGGTGATGGTGGCGGTGACCGGCACCAATGGCAAGACCTCGGTGGCCACGTTCACCCGCCAGATATGGGAGCATCTGGGCCGCAAGGCCGCCAATCTTGGCACCACCGGGGTCGAGGGGGCCTATGGCGCGCCGCTGGCCCATACCACGCCCGAGCCGATCACCCTGCACCGGCTGCTGGCCGATATGGCGGCGGCCGGGGTGACCCATGCGGCGATGGAGGCCTCGAGCCACGGCCTGGCCCAGCGGCGGCTGGACGGGGTGCGGCTGGCGGCGGCGGGGTTCAGCAATTTCACCCAGGATCACCTGGATTATCACGCTGATTTTCAAGATTATTTCAACGCCAAGGCGGGGCTGTTCACCCGGGTTCTGCCCGAGGAGGCCAGCGCGGTGATCAATATCGACGACGACAAGGGGCCGCTCCTGGCCGAGCTGGCCCACAAGCGCGGCGCGCATGTGCTGACCGTGGGCCGGGCCGAGGGGGCGGATCTGCGCCTGACCCATCTGCGCTTTGGCCATACCGGGCAGGAGGTGCGCTTTCACTGGCGCGGCAAGGCGCAGCTGGCCCGGCTCAACCTGATCGGCGGTTTCCAGGCGGAAAACGTGTTGCTGGCGGCCGGGCTGGCGATTGTCACCGGCGAGGAACCGGCGGCGGTGTTCGACAGTTTCGAGGCCCTGACCACGGTGCGCGGCCGCATGCAGCTTGTCGCCACCCGCACCAACGGCGCGGCGGTTTTTGTCGATTATGCCCACACCCCCGACGCGCTGGCCACCGCCCTGCGGGCGCTGCGTCCGCATGTGATGGGGCGGCTGATCGTGGTGTTCGGGGCGGGGGGGGACCGCGACCGCTCGAAACGGGCGCTGATGGGGCAGGCGGCGGCGCAGAACGCCGATATTGCCATTGTCACCGACGACAATCCGCGCTCGGAAGACCCGGCGGCGATCCGGGCCATGGTGCGGGCCGGCTGTCCCGGCGCCCATGAGGTGGGCGACCGGGCCGAGGCGATCCTGCGCGGGGTGGACATGCTGGAGCCGGGCGATGCGCTGCTGATCGCCGGCAAGGGGCACGAGACCGGCCAGGTGGTGGGCGATGATGTGTTGCCGTTCGATGATGCCGAACAGGCCAGCGTGGCGGTGGCGGCGCTGGAAGGGCGGCGACCATGAGCCTGTGGCAGGCAGCGGAGGCGGCGGCGCCCACCGGCGGCGAGGCGCGCGGCGACTGGGCGGTTTGCGGCGTGTCGATCGACAGCCGGACGCTGGAGCCGGGCGACCTGTTCGTGGCGCTCACCGCGGCGCGGGACGGGCATGATTTCGTGGCCGGGGCGCTGGCCGCCGGGGCCGGGGCGGCGCTGGTGTCGCGGGTGCCCGAGGGCGTGGCCGAGGATGCGCCGCTGCTCGTGGTGCCGGACGTTCTGGCGGCGCTCGAGGCGCTGGGCCGGGCGGCGCGGGCGCGGACGCAGGCGCGGGTGGTGGCGGTCACCGGCTCGGTCGGCAAGACCTCGACCAAGGAGATGCTGCGGCTGGTTCTGGGCCGCCAGGGCCGGGTCCATGCCGCCGAGGCCAGCTATAACAACCATTGGGGCGTGCCGCTGACCCTGGCCCGGATGCCGCGCGACACCGATTTTGCGGTGATCGAGATCGGCATGAACCATCCGGGCGAGATTGCGCCGCTGGCGGCACTGGCGCGCCCGCATGTGGCGATGATTACCACCGTTGCCGCCGCCCATCTTGAAGCCTTTGACAACATTGAGGAAATAGCGCGGGAAAAGGCACAGATATGCACCGGGCTGGAGCCGGGCGGGGTGGCGGTGGTGCATGGCGACCTGCCGGTTTCGGCCCTGTTGCGGCAGGCGGCGGGCGATCATGCCTGCCTGACCTTCGGGGCGGGGGTGGACAATCTCTATCGGCTGGAAAAGCTGGATATCAGCGCCGAGGCCACGGTTTTCAGGGCCGAAACGCCGGCCGGGGCGCAGCTGGTGCGGCTGGCCACGCCGGGGCGGCATTTTGCCACGAACGCGCTGGGCGTTCTGGCGGCGGTCGAGGCGCTGGGGGCGGATGTGACGCTGGCGGCGCGCGACCTGGCCGACTGGCGCCCCCATGCCGGGCGCGGGCAGCGCGAGGAGGTGCTGCTCGATCCGGTCGAGGGGCTTTCCTTCATGCTGCATGACGATGCCTATAATGCCAATCCGACCTCGATGGCGGCAGCGCTGGAGGTGCTGGCGGTGTCGCGACCGGGGAAGCGGGGGCGGCGGGTGGCGATACTGGGGGACATGCTTGAACTGGGCCCCGACGAGGCGGCGCTGCATGCCGGGCTGGCCGGGCTGGAATGGATGCAGGCGGTGGACGTGGTGCATTGCGTGGGGCCGCGCATGCGGGCGCTGTGGCAGCGGCTTGAGGGCGATCGGCAGGGCCGGTGGGAGGCCGAGGCCGAGGCCCTGGCGGCGCGGGTCGGGGCGCTGGTGCGGCCGGGCGATGTGGTGCTGGTCAAGGGCAGCCTGGGGGCGCGGCTGGGCCTTGTGGTTGACGCGCTCAGAAAATTGGGTCATCCGCGGGAGCGGGACAAGCGAGGGAATGTCTGAATGTTGTATTGGTTGACCGATTATTCGGATCTGTGGGGTTTTCTCAACATTTTCCGCTATATCACCTTTCGCGCCGGCGGGGCGTTTTTCACCGCGCTGATCTTCGGCTTTCTGTTCGGGCAGCCGCTGATCAACCTGCTCAGGCGCAAGCAGGGCAATGGTCAGCCGATCCGGCTGGACGGGCCGGAAAGCCATATCCTGGAAAAGGCGGGCACGCCGACCATGGGCGGGGTGCTGATTCTGGGCGCAGTGCTGGTGAGCACGCTGCTCTGGGCGCGCTGGGACAATGCCTATGTCTGGATGGTGCTGTTCGTCACGCTGAGCTTTGGCCTGGTGGGGTTTGCCGACGATTTCTCGAAGGTGTCGCGCAACAATACCAAGGGGGTGTCGGGCAAGATCCGGCTGGGGCTGGGCATCCTGATTGCCACCATCGCCGCCTGGTGGGTGCAGAGCGTACAGCCGGCGGACCTGGCCGGGCAGCTGGCCCTGCCGGTTTTCAAGGATGTGCTGCTCAATCTGGGCTGGTTCTACCTGCCGTTTGCGGTGTTTGTCATCGTCGGGGCCGCCAACAGCGTCAACATGACCGACGGGCTGGACGGGCTGGCGATCATGCCGGTGATGATCGCCGCCGGCACGCTGGGGGCCATTGCCTATGCGGTGGGGCGGGTCGATTTCACCGAGTATCTGGGCCTGCATTACGTGCCGGGCACCGGCGAGATCCTGATCTTTTCGGCCGGGCTGATCGGCGGCGGGCTGGGCTTTCTGTGGTATAATGCGCCGCCGGCGGCGGTGTTCATGGGCGACACCGGCAGCCTGGCGCTGGGCGGCGCGCTGG
>CAZPDV010000087.1:0-7591 GCA_964585355.1 uncultured Aliiroseovarius sp. | reverse complement strand
ATTCATGGGCGAATTCGGCCGACTTGGTCGCCATGCAGTCGCCGGAAACCATGTAGAAATGGGTGGCGCGGGGGAAGGCGTCGAGCGCGGTCCTGACCGCCTCAAGGGTGGCCTCGACCAGCGACCACTCGCCCCAGCCGCACTTGATGCGCCGGCCGGCGAAGGCCACGGCGGGGTTTTCGTGCAGGGCGTCGTGGATTTGGGCAAAATCCTCGGCCGAGGCGCGCCCGTCGAAATGGATCGACACGCAGTCGCCGGCGGCGGTCAGCTGCCGGGCCTGGGCGATGATTGCCTCGGGGTCCTTGTGGCAGAGCAATATGAAGGCAATTTTTGCCATTTCCGAAACAAAACCCTTGGCTTACCCGGCATTGTCAACATAGATAACGTGAACACCCATTGAAAAAACAGAGTTTCTTTGATTTTTTGTTAAGAAAAATGAGACACTAACCATAGGTAGTCTTGGAGGCAGGCAGAATGGGGTTTCCCGGCACATGGATGACGCAAAGCGAAAGCATGGTCTATCGCGTGGTGCCGAAATGCGCCTGCTCGACCATCGGTCAGATCATGTATTATTCCGATCATGGCAGCTTCTTTGATGGCGACATCCATGACGCCACTACCGGCCTGCACAAATGGGCCCAGCCGGAAAGCCAGCCATTGATCGAGGCCAATGTGAAGGCGCATAAAAGCTATGCCTTCACCATGGTGCGCAACCCCTATACCCGGATTCTTTCCAGCTTTTTCGACAAGATCTGCGGCATTCAGCGCAACGGCAAGCGCTATCGCGGCAACCTGGTGCCGCTGTTGATCCAGAAATACGGAATCGAGGTCGGCGCCCCCGAGGACGGGTTCGAGTTCGACCAGATCAGGAGCTTTCGCCGCTTCCTGCTGTTTGCCCGCGACACCATCCGCTGGCGCCGGCCGATGGACCCGGATATCCACTGGTCGGCGGCCTCGGGCCACGTCTCGACCTTCATCCACAATGGCGGGCAATATGACGGCATCTTCTGGATCGAGAAATTCAATGACGGCATGGCCGAGGTCCTGAAAAACGTCGAGACGCCGGTCAAGGTGGACCTGGCGAAGATCCCCCGTTTCAACGAAAGCGAAGGCCACGGTCCCAAGCGTGCGCATCCGGTCGAGGATTATTTCGACGACCTGTCGATGCACCTGGTCTATGAGATCTACAAGCGCGATTTCCGCCTGTTCAAATACGATTTCGAGGACCCTTCCAACAAGATGCCGGTGGGCGAGATCGACCTGGAGGAAGTGCACGCCAAGCTGGGGCGGTAACGGCCCGCCCGGCAGGCCGGCCCCGTGGGCGGCGGCGTGCCCTCAGACCGCGATCCCATGCGCCCGGAACAGCGCCTTCAGGTCGGTCTCGACCCGCGCGCCCAGGTGGCTGATCACCTCGGCCGCGGCAATGTTGCCCATGCGCGCGCAGGTGGGCAGGTCGTGCCCCTCGACCAGCCCCCACATGAAGGCCCCGGCAAACAGGTCGCCCGCGCCGGTGGCATCGACCACCTCGGTGGGGATCGCCGGCAGGTGCCAGCGCGCCCCGTTGCTCAGCACATGACAGCCATGTTCGCTCTCGGTCGCCACCACGATATCCACCTCCGCCGCCGCTGCCTCCAGCGCCGCCTCGAAATCGCCGGCATCGCGGTACATGGCCTCGATCTCGGCCCGGTTGGCAAACAGCAGGTCCACATCTTCGCGCAGCATCCGGGCAAAGGCCTCGCGGTGGCGCTCGATACAGAACGGGTCGGACAGGGTGATCGCCACGCGCCCGCCCGCCCCCTTGCAGGCGGCGATCGCCTTGGCAAAGGCCTCGTGGCTTTCGGGGCCGTCAAAGCGGTAACCTTCCAGGAAGATCCACTCGGCATCCGCCACCTGATCGGTGTCGATATCGTCGGGCGAAAGATGCTCGGTCACCCCCAGATAGGTGTTCATCGAGCGTTCGCCATCCGGTGTGACGATGACGATGCAGCGCCCGGTCTCGGCCGCGTGGTCGGCCGGGGCCAGCGGCGTTTCATAGATCGCACCCTGGGCGCGCAGGTCATGGGCAAAGATCGCGCCCAGCTGGTCGTCGCGCACCTTGCCGACATAGGCCGCCCGGCCGCCCAGATGGGCAAAGCCGGCAATGGTGTTGGCGGCCGAGCCGCCGGACATCTCGGTTGACGGGCCGACCTGGCCATACAGTTCGGCGGCGCGGGCAAGGTCGATCAGCTGCATGATGCCCTTGTCAATGCCATGCCGGGCCAGAAAGGCGTCGTCTTCGTGGGTCAGCACATCCACCATGGCATTGCCGATCCCCACCAGGTGCAGGCTCTTGGTCACAGGTTCTTCTCCTCATACAGGCACAGGTCGCGAATCAGGCAGGCGGCGCATTTGGGCTTGCGCGCGGTGCAGGTATATCGCCCATGAAGGATTAACCAATGGTGTGCATGTTGCTGATAGGGGGCGGGCACGTTGTCCTCGATCGCGTGTTCCACCGCGATCACGTCCTTGCCCACGGCGATGCCGGTGCGGTTGCAGACCCGGAAGATATGCGTGTCCACCGCCTGGGCGGGCAGGCCGAACCAGACATTCAGCACCACGTTGGCGGTCTTGCGCCCGACCCCGGGCAGCCGCACCAGGGCGGCGCGCGAGGAAGGCACCTCGCCGCCATATTCCTCGACCAGGATGCGGGCGGCGCGAATCACGTTTTTCGCCTTGGTCGGATAAAGCCCGATGGTCTTGATGTGGCGGATCAGCCCGTCTTCGCCCAGCGCCAGCATCTTTTCCGGCGTGTCGGCCACCGGCCACAGGCTGGCAGTGGCCTTGTTGACCCCGGCATCGGTGGCCTGCGCCGAGAGCGCCACCGCCACCAGAAGCGTATAGGCATTGGTATAGTTGAGCTCGCTCTTCGGTTCCGGCTCGGCCGCGTGAAACCGCTCGAACACCGTTTCCAGGCGGCAATACTCCATCTGTTCGACACGTTTTTCAGCCATGCCCCTCTATCGCGACAAATCCCGCCGGGGGCAAGCCGAAAGGCGCAGGAAACGGGTCGCAAAGCGGCGCCGGCTCTGCCATTCTGCGGCCAGGAGGGGCCATGGACAACCTGAAGCCAAGCTACCACGCCCAGGTGATTCGCCGCGCCATCGAGGTGATCGACGCCCATGCCGGCGCGCCGCTGCCGCTTGAACGGCTGGCGGCTGAAATGCAGATGAGCCCGGCGCATTTTCAGCGGGTCTTCTCGCGCTGGGCCGGGGTTTCGCCGAAACGCTATCAGCAATATCTGGCGCTGGGCCATGCCAAGGCGCTGCTCGCCCGGCGCTTTACCACGCTCGAGGCGGCACAGGCGGTGGGGCTGTCGGGGACCGGGCGGCTGCATGACCTGTTCCTGCGCTGGGAGGCAATGAGCCCCGGCCAATATGCCCGCAAGGGGGCGGGGCTGACCATCTCCTGGGGCTGGTTCGACACCCGGTTCGGCCCGACCCTGGCCATGGGCACCGAAAAGGGGCTCTGCGCCATGGGCTTTGCCGCCGAGACCGGCCGCGCCGCCACCCTGCAGGATTTGCAATCGCGCTGGCCCAGGGCGGATTTT
The DNA here is from genome assembly GCA_964585355.1 of uncultured Aliiroseovarius sp. Taxonomy (GTDB): domain Bacteria; phylum Pseudomonadota; class Alphaproteobacteria; order Rhodobacterales; family Rhodobacteraceae; genus JAAEUB01. Next base: position 4,005 of record CAZPDV010000087.1, on the reverse strand, counting down.
GCCGAGGATCCGGCGGCGCTTGAGGAATGGGTCACCGCCGCCTTCGACCAGAACGGCGAGACCCGGCTGCACCTGATCGGCGCCCCGTTCCAGATCAAGGTCTGGGAGGCGCTGCTGGCCATCCCCTCGGGCCATGTCACCACCTATGGCGAAATCGCCACCCGCATCGGCCACCCGCAGGCCGCGCGCGCGGTCGGCACCGCGGTCGGCCGCAACCCGGTCAGCTTCCTGATCCCCTGCCACCGGGTTCTGCGCAAATCCGGCGCCCTGGGCGGCTATCACTGGGGCCTGCCGGTCAAGCGCGCCATGCTGGCCTGGGAGGCGGCGCGGCTGGAAAGCGAAAGCTGAACGCGCCTTCTTCTGTTCGCAAATATCCCCGCCGGAGGCCTGAAATCTGCCGAGCGGAGCGAGGCCCGGCCGACCGCGCAGCGGGCGGAACCGCTCCGGTCACAGACTGGCGGTTTGCCGCGCATGTCCTGCGTTGATATTCGATATCAATCGCTTTTGCGCTAAGCATGACCCGACTGTAACCTCAATGAGAGAGCAAAATGATTCCCTTCAGAAAACCCCTTGTCGTTCTCACCGCCAGCGCCTTCGTGCTGGCCGCCTGTACCGATACCGGCCCGCGCCAGAACAACGGCGCGGCAATCGGCGCCGCCCTGGGCGGGCTGTTCGGCGCCACCCGCTCGGGCGGTGATCTTGGTTCCACAGTGGCCGGCGCGGTGGCCGGCGGGCTGATCGGCGGCGCCATCGGCCAGGCGCTTGACAAGCAGGCCGGCGATCTGCGGCAGTCGATGAGCAACGATGTGCGGGTGGTCAATACCGGCTCGGAGCTGGTGGTCACCATGCCCAACGACATCCTGTTTGCCACCGATTCCGACGTGGTGGGCCCGGCCCTGCAAAGCGACCTGGCAGCGCTGGCGCGCAACCTGATGGATTACCCCAATTCCACCATCGAGGTGGTCGGGCATACCGACAATGTGGGCGACGCCGCCTATAACCTGTCGCTGTCGCGGCGGCGGGCGGCGGCGGTGGCGGCGATCCTGATCGCCAATGGCGTGCCGGCCAGCCGCATCGTTACCGTTGGCCGCGGCGAGGATCAGCCGATTGCCTCGAACCTGTCGGCCGCCGGGCGCCAGCAGAACCGCCGGGTCGAGATCATCATCCGCCCGAACGGCTGAGCCGTGGGGCGCGGCGGGCGGTCGGGCCGGTGCGCCCCGGCCCCTCCCGCAGGCGCGCGCCTTGGCAAGCCCCGCATCGGTGGTCATAATATCTGACCAGTCAGGAGGGGCGCGATGCCATTCGAGAAAGTCCAGGCCGAAAGGCTGTCCGAGGCGGTGGTCCGCCAGATCGAGCTGTTGATCCTGCGGGGCGTGTTGCGCCCCGGCGACCGGCTGCCATCCGAGCGCACCCTGGCCGAGCGCATGGGCGTGTCGCGCCCCAGCCTGCGCGAGGCCCTGGCCGACCTGCGCGACAGTGGCCTTCTGGAAGCCCGCGCCGGCGCCGGGGTGTTCGTTGCCGATGTGCTGGGCTCGGCCTTTTCGCCGGCCCTGGTGCGGCTTTTTGCCAGCCATGACGAGGCCGTGTTCGACGCGCTGGCCTTTCGCCGCGACATGGAGGGGCTGGCGGCGGCGCGGGCGGCGCGGCTGGGCTCCGAGGCCGATCTGCAACTGGTGGACAGCATCTTTCGCCGCATGGAACAGACCGCACAGCCCGGCGCGGGGGCGCGGCTGGACGCGGAATTTCACATGGCGATCATCGAGGCCGGGCATAACGTGGTCATGCTGCACATGATGCGGTCGATGTACGATCTGCTGCGCGAGGGGGTGTTCTACAATCGCCAGGTGATGTTCGAGCAGAAATTCAGCCGCGGCGACCTGCTGGATCAGCACCGGGCGATCCGGGATGCGCTGCTGGCGCGCGATCCGGGCGCGGCGCGGGCGGCGGTCGAGGCGCATCTGGACTATATTACCGAGGCCCTGCGCGATCAGATCCGGGCGCGCCACAATGCGCAGGTGGCGCGGCAGCGGCTGGCGCTGGAGCAGGCGCGGGGGTGAACGGCCGGCTGGGGGCGCTGCCCCCAGACCCCCGGAGTATTTCGGGAAAGATGAAAGGGATCAGGGTCTTGCGCGGCTCAGCCCATATGCGCCGAGGCGCGACAGGCGATTCAGGATTTCCCACGGGGCTTCGCGGCCGGTGGCCACGCCGTCGGCCCAGTCGCCGGCGACCAGCCCCATCTTGACCGCCTGGCCCTGGGGCGAGGCACAGGGGGTGAGGCCGATGGCCTCGTAGAGGGCGCGGGCCTTGCTGGCGAGGCCGGGATTGGGCCAGGGGGTGGCGCGCACTTCGCGCATGAAGCCGATATCGCAGCCGCAGTCGAACGGCCCGCGCGCGCCCTTGCAGAGGTCATGGCGCATGCAGGCGGCATCGAGCGCGTCGGTGGGCGGGGCCGGGTAGGGGGCGTTGGCCCCGGAATAGCCGGGCCCGCACCAGTTGCCGTGGACCGGGATGGATTGCCCGGCGGCGGGGCCTGCCAGCAGTGTCAGCAGCGCCAGCAGCGCGCCGGCGGCCAGAGACCTCGCCCCGCGCATCAGCCCAACGCCCTGAGCCGCCTGATCAGGCTGGAAGTATCCCACCGCCCGCCGCCCATGTTCTGAACGTCCTTGTAGAACTGATCGACCAGCGCGGTGACCGGCAGGGCGGCGCCGTTTTCGTTGGCGGTTTCCAGGCAGATGCCCAGGTCCTTGCGCATCCAGTCCACCGCAAAGCCGTGGTCGAACTGGTCGTCCAGCATGGTTTCGTAGCGGTTCGACATCTGCCACGAGCCGGCGGCGCCGCCCGAGATCACCTCGACCACCGCGCGCCCGTCGAGGCCGGCCTTCTGGGCAAAGTTCAGCCCCTCGGCCAGGCCCTGAACCAGGCCGGCGATGCAGATCTGGTTGACCATCTTGGTCAGTTGCCCCGCCCCGGAGGCGCCCAGCAGCTTGATCGAGCGGCCATAGGCCTGCATGATCGGCAGGGCGGCCTCGAAGGCCTCGGGGGCGCCGCCGCACATGATCGACAGCACGCCGTTTTCCGCCCCGGCCTGACCGCCGGAGATCGGCGCATCGACAAAGCCGATGCCGGCCTCGGCCGCCCTGGCGTGCAATTCACGGGTGACCTTGGCCGAAACCGTGGTGTGATCGACGAAGATCGCGCCCGGCTCCATGCCGGCGAAGGCGCCGTCCGGCCCCAGGCAGACCGCGCGCAGGTCGTCGTCATTGCCGACGCAGGACATGACGAACTGCGCGCCCGCGGCGGCTTCGCGCGGGGTGGGGGCCATGCCGCCGCCATGTTCGGCCACCCATTTTTCGGCCTTGGCGGCGGTGCGGTTGTAAACGGTGACGTCATGGCCGGCGGCCTGAAGGTGGCCCGCCATGGGATAGCCCATGACCCCGAGGCCGAGAAATGCGCATTTTGCCATTGATCTGTTCCCTTTATCTGTCCGCGCCCGTTTTAGCGGCAAGGCGCGGGCGGGGCAATGCGGCGCGCCGGCCGGGGCGGATCACTTGGCATAGGCCACTGCCGGCAGCCAGGTGGTAAGCTCGGGCCAGAAGAACACCACCAGCAGGCCGGTGATCTGCAGCAGCACGAAGGGGATGATGCCCTTGTAGATATGGCCCAGATTGACCTCGGGCGGGCAGACGCCCTTGAGGTAGAACAGCGCAAAGCCCACCGGTGGCGTCAGGAACGAGGTCTGCAACGTCACCGCCACCAGGATCGCCACCCAGACCATTTTCGGGTTTTCCACCGCGCCAAAACCGTTGACCGGGATATCCAGCCCGGCCACTACCGGCAACATCAGCGGCATGATGATCAGGGTGATCTCGACCCAATCGAGCAGGAAGCCCAGCAGGAAGATCACGAACAGGATGAAGCCGATCACCATATAGGGGTTGTCGAAGGTGCCAAGCAGCAGCCCCTCGATGATCTGGTCGCCGCGAAACCGGCGCAGGATGAAGCTGA
>CAZPDV010000086.1:0-7629 GCA_964585355.1 uncultured Aliiroseovarius sp. | reverse complement strand
TGGGCGGGGCCTATATCAGCCTGGTGCGGGTGCCGCAATGGGTCGAGGGGCTGACCGCCGGCGCCGGCTGGATCGCGCTGGCGATCGTGGTATTTGCCAGCTGGCGGCCGTGGCGGGCGCTGCTGGGTGCCTATCTTTTCGGCGGGGTCAGCGTGCTGCAGCTCAACCTGCAGGCGGCGGGTCTGGCGATTCCGGTGGAATACCTGTCCATGAGCCCCTATGTCATCACCATCGTGGTGCTGGTCCTGATCTCGGCGCGGGGTCAGCATGGCGCGCCCGGCTCGCTGGGGCGGATTTTCCACGCAACCGGCTAGGGGAAAATGTGAAACGCGCGGAAATCATACAGATCCTCGACGGCACCCATGACGAGATCAGCGATGCCGTCGCCTGGGTGATGAACGGGCTGATCATCCTGTCGGCCATCGCCATCGCGCTTGAGACCGAGCCGGGCCTGCCTTCCGGCATCCATGCCTGGCTCTACCGTTTCGAGGTGCTGCTGCTGGTGATATTTGCGCTGGAATATGCGCTGCGGATTTATGCCAGCGAACATCGGTGGAGATATGTTTTCAGCTTCTGGGGGGTGATCGACCTGCTCAGTTTCGCGCCCGCCGCCATCCTGCTCACCCCGGAATGGCAGGCGGTGCGGGCGCTGCGGCTGATCCGGCTGGTGCGGCTGCTCAAGCTGTTTCGCTCCATGCACGCGCTCGACCGGCTGGTGGCGGCCTTTCGCGAGGTGCGCGAGGAGCTGTTCCTGTTCGTCATCATCGCCGCCCTGATGCTGTATGTCAGCGCCGTGGGCATCTTCATTTTCGAGCATGACGCCCAGCCCGAGGCCTTTTCCTCGATCCCGAAAAGCCTGTGGTGGGCGGTGGCCACCTTCACCACGGTGGGCTATGGCGACATGTACCCGATCACCCCCGGCGGGCGCATCTTTACCAGCGCGATCCTGTTCATCGGGCTGGGCATCGTGGCGGTGCCGGCGGCGATTGTCACCACCGCGCTGCTTGAAGCCGACACGAATATCGGCAAAAAGAAGAGGAAGAAGAAAAAGAACAAGGCCAAAAAGCCGAAATCCGAGGCGTCCGAGACCAAACCGACTGAAACCTCCAAGGGAGACTGACATGAAATCTTTGAAATCACTTCTGACCGGCGCGGCGCTGGCCGTAGGGCTGGCCGGCATGGCCCAGGCCGAACCGACCAAGGTCGGCTTCATCTATGTGGGCCCGATCGGCGATGGCGGCTGGACCTATCAGCACGATCAGGGGCGGCAGGCGCTTGAGGAGCATTTCGGCGACAAGGTTGAAACCGTCTATCAGGAAAGCGTGCCCGAGGGCGCCGATGCCGAGCGCGCCATCGCCCAGATGGCCCTGTCCGGCGTTGACCTGATCTTTACCACCTCGTTCGGCTACATGGATGCCACCCTGGCAGCGGCCGAGAAATTCCCCAATGTCAAGTTCGAGCACGCCACCGGCTACAAGACCGCCGACAATGTGGGGGTCTATTCGGCGCGCTTCTATGAAGGCCGCGCCATCCAGGGCACCATTGCCGGGCGCATCACCAAGTCGAACGTGATCGGCTATATCGCCTCGTTCCCGATCCCGGAAGTGATCCGTGGCATCAACTCGGCCTATATCCACGCGAAAAAGGTCAACCCGGATGTGCAGTTCAAGGTGGTCTGGGTCTATACCTGGTTCGACCCGGCGAAAGAGGCCGACGCGGCCAAGGCGCTGATCGAGCAGGGCGCCGACGTGATCCTGCAGCACACCGATTCCACCGCGCCCCAGGCCGCCGCTCAGGAGGCCGGCAATGTCTATACCTTCGGCCAGGCATCCGACATGTCGGAATATGCCCCGATGCCGCGGGTGAGCTCGATCATCGACAATTGGGGTCCCTACTATATCGAACGCACCCAGGCGGTGATGGACGGCACCTGGACCAGCGACCGCACCTGGGACGGTATCGGCAAGGGCATGGTCGGCATCGGCGAGATTTCCGATGCGGTTCCGCCCGAGGTCAAGCAAGAGGCGCTGGCGCTCAAGGCGGCGATCGCCTCGGGTGAATACCACCCCTTCACCGGCCCGCTCAACAAGCAGGACGGCACCCCCTGGCTGGCCGAAGGCGAAGTGGCCGATGACGGCACCCTTGCGGGCATGAACTTCTATGTCGAAGGCATCGAGGGCGACATTCCCAACTGATCGCGCCTCGTGGCAAGGACCCGGGCCCCGCTTTCCGGCGGGGCCTTTTTCGTACCGGACAACGCGCAGGCAGCGGCGGATGCGCTGCCTCTTCTTCTGTTTGCAAATATCCCGGGGGGTTGAAATCCCCCGGATTTCAACATTGGGGGGCTGGCCCCCCTTTTCCTTTTGCGCCGGTCATGTCACATGTCCGGGATGGACGATTTTCTGATCATCGGCGGCGGCATTGCCGGGCTTTCGGCCGGGGCGCGGCTGTCGGCGCTGGGCAGCGTCACCCTGCTCGAGGCCGAAGACGCGCTGGGCTATCACACCTCCGGCCGCTCGGCCGCCCTTTACGAGCCCAGCTATGGCGCCCCCCCGGTGGTGGCGCTGAACGAGGCAAGCGGCGATTTCTTCTTTTCCACCGAGGGCATGCTGACCCCGCGCGGCCTGCTGATCGTCGGCATGGCGGGCGAGGAGGACGCCTTTGCCCATGACGCCGCCGCCCTCAAGGCCCGGCCGCTCGATATCGACGAGGCCCGGGCGCTGGTGCCGGTGCTGGACCCGGACAAGGTGATCATGGCCGCCTATCACAAGGAAGCCTGGGATATCGACACCGACCGGCTCCTGCAGCTCTTTGCCCGCGAGATACGCGGCCACGGCGGGCGGGTGCTGACCGGGCAGGCGGTCACCGCCATTGTCCGCACCGGGGACGGCTGGCGGGTCACCACCGCCACGGGCACGTTCGAGGCCCGCCACCTGGTCAATGCCGCCGGCGCCTGGGCCGACCGGGTGGCGCAGATGGCCGGGGTCGCCCCCATCGGCATCACCCCCTATCGCCGTTCCATGGCGCGGGTTGCGGCGCCGGAGGGCGTCAACCACTGGCCGATGATCTTCGGCCCTGGCGAAAGCTGGTATGCCAAGCCCGATGCCGGGGCGCTGCTGGTCTCGCCCGCCGACGAAACCCCGGTCGAGCCGCATGATGCCTGGGCCGACGACCTGACCCTGGCCGAGGGCATCGCCGCCTATCAGGCGCGCGTCACCGCCCCGGTCACCCGGATGCTGGCCAACTGGGCCGGGCTGCGCAGCTTTGCCCCCGACCGGGCGCTGGTGATCGGCCCGGACCCGTCCGACAGTAGTTTTCTGTGGAATGCGGGGCAGGGCGGCTATGGGTTTCAGACCGCCCCGGCCGCCAGCCAGCTTTTGGCCGATCTGGTCGGCGGCGGCGCCAGCCCCCTGCCTGAGGCGATGCGCGCCGCCCTTTCCCCGGCGCGGTTTTCCTGACCGGCGCCCGGCCCGAGGCGCGGCTGGATTTTCCGGCGCCGCCCGCCTATCGTGGCGCCATGCCTGCCCGCCGCCGCCTGCTCTGGTTCCTGCTTTTCGGCCTTGCCACCGCGCTGCTTGCCGGCGGGGTCTGGGTGCTGGCCTATCGCGCGGCGCTGGGGCAACTGGCGGCCAAGTCGCAAAGCGACCTGTCGCTGGCGGCGGACCGGCTCACCAGCCAGCTGTTTCGCACCCGCGAGCTGGCGGTGGTGCTGGCCGATCACCCGACCCTGGTGGCGCTTCTGAACGGCGAGGGCGACAGCCGCACCGCCAGCGCCCTGCTGCGCCGGGTGGCGGACAAGACCGGCACCGAGCTTCTGGCGCTGGTGGACCCGGGCGGACGGGTGGTGGCCAGTTCCGGGCCGCCCGGACCGGTGCCCGCCCTGCCGCTGGCCCGCGCCCTGCACGGGGCGCTGGGCACCGCCAACCGGGTCGATCCCGCCACCACCCCGCCGCGGCGGCTGTTTTCCTTCGTCGCGCCGGTCTTTGCCAGGCCGGGGCCGGCCAGCGGCGCGGTGCTGGCCGAAGTCAATGTCTATCGCTTTGAACAGAACTGGCCCACCAGCCCGGCCGCGGTGTTTTTCAGCAATGCCGACGGGCAGGTGATGGTCTCGAACCGCTCGGAACTGGTGCTTGGCAACCGGGAGGCGCCGGATTTCCCGGGCCATGCTGCCGGCCGGGTGTTCGGCCACGACCTGTGGGCGCTGTCTGCCGGCCCCTATTTGCCGGCCCGCGCCCTGCATCTGAGCCGCGCCCTGCCGGTGATTGGCCTGACGGCCGAGATCCTGGCCGATACCGCCCCCGCCCGCCGGCTGGCGCTGTTGCAGGCGGGGGTTGCGGCGGCGCTGAGCCTGGTTTTCGGGGCCTTCCTGTTTCTGGCGACCGAGCGGCGGCGCACCCTGGCCCGGGCCAATGCGCTTCTGGAAAGCCGGGTTGCCGAGCGCACCGCCGCCCTGCTGGAGGCCAACCGCGACCTGACCCGCGAGATTGCCGAGCGGCGCGAGGCCGAGGCCGCGCTCAAGCAGGCCCAGGCCGATCTGGTCCAGGCCGGCAAGCTCAGCGCCCTGGGGCAGATGAGTGCCGGGCTGAGCCACGAGCTGAACCAGCCCCTGATGGCGATTCGCTCCTTCGCCGAAAACGGCACCGCCTTTCTGCGGGACGGGCGCGTGCAGGAGGCCGGGCGCAACCTGGCCCGGATCTCGGACCTGGCCCGGCGCATGGGGCGCATCATCAAGAACCTGCGCGCCTTTGCCCGCAACGAAAACGAACCTTCCGGCCGGGTCGATCTGGGCGCGGTGATCGACAGCGCGGTGGAGCTTGCCCTGCCCCGCCTTGCCGCCGAGGGGGTGGCGCTTGACTGGCAGCGGCCCGAGGCGCCGGTTCTGGCCACCGGGGGCGAGGTGCGGCTGGCGCAGGTTCTGGTCAACCTGATCAACAACGCGGCCGATGCCATGGCCGGACAGAGCGCCCCCCGGCGCATCAGCATCGCGGTCGAGCCGGGGCCGCCGCCCTCGGTCACCCTGCGCGATACCGGCCCCGGCATTGCCGACCCCGAACGCATGTTCGAACCCTTCTACACCACCAAGCAGGTGGGCGATGGCGAAGGGCTGGGGCTGGGGCTTTCCATTTCCTATGGGCTGGTGCAGAGCTTTGGCGGCGATATTCGCGGCGCCAACGCACCGGGGCGGGGGGCGGTGTTTACCGTGGTTCTGCCCCCCTGGCGCGACGGCGACCGGCCCGGCAACACGGCGGAAGAGGCAGCATGACGGCACGGCAGGTTCTGGTGGTGGACGATGACGCCATGGTGCGCGAGGCGCTGGCCCAGACCATCGAACTGGGCGGGCTGCGCCCGATCCGCGCCGCCTCTTATATCGAGGCCAAGGACCATGTGAGCGCCGATTTTCCCGGCGTGGTCCTGTCGGATATCCGCATGCCCGGCAAGGACGGTTTCGCGCTGTTGCAACAGGCGCGCAAGATCGACCCGGAACTGCCGGTGATCCTGCTCACCGGCGAGGGTGACATTCCCATGGCGGTGCGCGGCATGAAGGAGGGGGCGCATGCCTTTCTGGAAAAGCCCTGCGAGCCTTCGGAGCTGATGCAGGTGCTGGAGCGCGCGCTGCGGGTCCGGGCGGTGGTGCTGGACAATCGCCGCCTGCGCCGCCAGGCCGAAACCGGCGATGCGGCGGCGCGGCTTCTGCATGGTCGCTCGGCGCTGGCCGACACGCTGCGCGCCCAGGTGCGCATGGCCGCGCGCAGCCAGGCCGAGGTGCTGATCTGTGGCGGGCCGGGCTCGGGCACCTCCAAGGTGGCGGATGCCATTCATCAGCTTTCCGGCGACGCCACCCGGCCGTTTGTCAAGCTCGCCGCCGCCGGGCTCGGGGTCGGGGCGCTCGGGGCCGGGCTGGCCCAGGCGGCGGGCGGCACGCTGTTTCTGGACGAGGTGGCCGCGCTTGACCCGGCGGTGCAATTCGCCCTCCTGGAGCGGCTCGACCGGGCCCATGCCACCCGGCTGATCGCCGGCACCGCGCGCGACCTCGAAGCCGAGAGCCGCGCCGGGCGTTTCAATGCCGACCTGTTCTATCGGCTCGACATCATCCGCATCCGCATCCCGACGCTGGCCGAGCGGGTCGAGGATATTCCGCTCTTGTTTCGCCATTATGTGGAGCTGGCCTGCGAGCAGGCGGGCCTGCCGATGCCCGAGATCCCGCCGGCGCTGAACGACGCGCTGATGGCGCGCGACTGGCCCGGCAATGCGCGGGCGCTGATGAACACCGCAATGCGCTTTGCCATGGGGCTTGAGCCCCCGGTGCCCGAGCCGGGGGCGGACGGGCCGGGGCTGAACGAACGGCTGGCCCAGGTCGAACGCTCGCTGCTGATCGAGGCGCTGCGGCGCAACCATGGCGCGGCCTCTGCGGCGGCGCGCGAGCTGAAACTGCCGCGCAAGACCTTTTACGACAAGCTGGCCCGCCACGGCATCCGGCCGGGGAGCTTTCGCGCCTAGGCGGTCGCGATCTGGACAAGCCGGCCAACTGGCGGCATGAAGCAGCGAAAGGGGGAGGCATGGATATTCACGCTTTGGCAGAGGGGATCATGGCCGGCGACCGCCGGGCGCTGGCCCGCGCCATCACGCTGGTGGAAAGCGCGCGGGCCGACCACCGCGAGGCGGCCGAGGCGCTGCTGGAGCAGCTGGCCGGCGCCGGGCGCGAGGCCCTGCGGATCGGGCTTTCCGGCACGCCCGGGGTCGGCAAATCCACCTTTATCGAGGCGCTGGGGCTGGCGCTGACCCGCCAGGGCAAGCGGGTGGCGGTGCTGGCGGTGGACCCGAGCTCGGCACGCTCGGGCGGCTCGATCCTGGGCGACAAGACCCGGATGGGAGCGCTGGCCCGCGCCCCCCAGGCCTTCATCCGCCCCTCGCCCGCGCGCAGCCAGCTGGGCGGCGTTGCCCGGCGCTCGCGCGAAGCGGTGGCGCTGTGCGAGGCCGCCGGCTTTGACGTGGTGATCGTCGAAACCGTGGGGGTGGGTCAGTCCGAGGTGCAGGTGGCGGGCATGTCCGACATCTTCGTGCTGCTGCTGGCGCCGGCGGGCGGCGACGAATTGCAGGGCGTCAAGCGCGGCATCATGGAAATCGCCGATGTCATCCTGGTGAACAAGGCAGATGGCGACCTGAAGGCGGCGGCCGAACGCACCCGCGCCGATTATGCCGGTGCGCTGCGGCTGATGCGCAAGCGGCCGCAGGACCCGCCCGGCTTTCCGCTGGCCATGTGCGTTTCGGCCCTGACCGGCGCCGGCCTGCCCGAGGCCATGGCCCGGTTCGAGGAACTGGCGGACTGGCGCCGGCAGCACGGGTTCTGGGCGGCGCGCCGGGCCGAACAGGCGCGCGGCTGGTTCCAGGAAGAACTGCGCGCCGGGGTGCTGGCGATGCTGGAGCGGCCAGAGATCCGGGCCGACCTGGCCCGGGCGGCCGAGGACGTGGCCAATGGCCGGCTCACGCCGCCGCATGCGGCGCGGCGCATTCTGGAGCGGCTGGGCGTCACCTGAGGCGGTCGCTGCGGGAATGGAGGGCCGGGAAAGAGGGGGGCGCCTTGCGCTTGCAGGCAGGTTCTCTACACTGCGACCGATGCGCCTGCCTGAC
>CAZPDV010000085.1:0-7683 GCA_964585355.1 uncultured Aliiroseovarius sp. | reverse complement strand
CCGGAATTGATCCTGGTCAAGGGCGCGCCGATACAAAACTTGATCCAGATCAAATTTTCCCCAATACTCACATAAACAAAAACGAATATACGGGGAGACACACCATGAGTGACACCACCTTTGCCGAGGCCTCTGCGCCGCCGGTGCTCAACCATGTCGGGTTTGGCGATCTGGGGGCGGCGCTTCGCGCGGGGATAAGCGACTTTCGCCGGGCGCCGCTTTATGGCCTGGCCTTTGCCGCGGTTTTCGTGCTGGGCGGCATCCTGATCTGGGTCGAACTGGCGATCGAGGGGCGCGAGTTCTGGGTCATTCCCATGGCGCTTGGCTTTCCCATCCTGGCGCCGTTTCTGGCGGTGGGGATGTATGAGGTCAGCCGCCGGCTGGAGGCGGGCGAGGCGCTGGACTGGCGCAGCATCCTTGGCGTGGTCTTCGGCCAGCGCCACCGGCAATGCCCGTCCATGGCGATGGTGCTGATCATGTTCTTCATGTTCTGGGTGTTCATGGCGCATCTGGTCTTTGCCCTGTTCATGGGGTTGCAGCCGATGACCAACGTGATCGGCAACTGGCAGGACACGCTGTTGACGCAAAACGGCCTGACCATGCTGGCAGTGGGCACGCTGGTGGGGGGCGCCATGGCGTTCATGCTGTTTTCGCTGACCGCGATTTCGATCCCGATGCTGCTGGACCGCGAGATGGATTTCATCACCGCGATGATCAACTCGTTTCAGTTCGTGACCGGAAACCTGGTGGTGATGCTGGCCTGGGGGGCGTTGATCGCGGTCAGCCTTCTGGTCGGGATGCTGCCGTTTTTCCTGGGGCTTTTCATCGTGTTGCCGATCCTGGGCCACGCCACCTGGCACCTGTATCGCCGGGCCGTCTCCTTCGAGGACTGAGGCGAAATCCAAGCGCAAAGCAGAAGGCCGCCAGCAGTGCCGGCGGCCTTTCATGAATCAGATCGCGCCGGTGGCGCGGACTTGTTGCGGGCCTGTCAGGCCTTGGCCGCGGGCTTGCCGCCGCCCTTGCCGCCATTGAGCGGGTCTTCCTGGCGCTGCACGGTGCCCTCGAAATGGGCGCCGCTTTCGATGGCGATGGTCTTGTGAATGATGTCGCCCTCGACCCGGGCGGTGGCGGTGAGCCGCACCTTGAGCCCGCGCACCCGGCCGATCACCCGGCCATTGACCACGATATCATCGGCGACGATTTCGCCCTTGACGGTGGCATGTTCGCCGACGGTCATGGTGTGGGCGCGAATGTCGCCCTCGACCGTGCCTTCGACCATGATATCGCCGGTGGATTTCAGGTTGCCCTTGATCACCAGGTCGCTGGACAGCGAGCTTGCCGGCGGCTTGACCTTTGGCGCGCTGGATTGTGCCGGCGGCGGCGGGGTGCCCCCGGCTTTCATCGCCGCGCCACCTGCGGGCTTTGCGTCGGTTTCACCAGCCTGTTTCGGGCCGGGTTCGTTGATTCTGCTTTTAGAAAACATTGTTACCTGCCTTGATGTAAGTCATCGCGTTGATTGCTTTACCGTTCACACGGATTTCATAGTGAAGATGCGATCCGGTGGAGCGTCCAGAATTCCCCATAGCACCAATTTTGTCGCCGCGCGAGACCCTTTGGCCTTTTCTGACGTAAATGGCGGAGAGATGCGCATAGCGGGTTTCCATCCCGAAGGCGTGCTGGATCTCGATCAGGCGGCCATAGCCGGACTGCCAGTCGGCCCATTTCACCACCCCGTCGGCGGTGGCATAGATCGGGGTGCCGATCGGGGCGGCCATGTCCTGCCCCTTGTGCATCCGCCCCCAGCGCATGCCGAACGGCGAGGTATAGCGCACCGTTCGCTTGACCGGCATGGCAAAGGGCATCTGTTCGGCGGCGATGCGATAGAGGTTGAGCCGGTCGATCTGCTCCAGCACCATGTTGGCGCGAACCACGTCCGGGTCGTTTTCGGTATTGTTCATGGTGGACAGGATCAGCGGCTCCATCGGGCCGCCCTGGCCGGAATAGCCCTTGCGCACCTCATCGAGGATCTGTTCCACCGACATGCCCGAGGCCCGGAACATCTTGTCCAGCGGCTCCAGCGAGATGCTGACCGCATCCTCCAGCTGGCGGAAAATCTGATCGTTGCGCTCGTCGCGCAGGCGTTGCTCGAAGATCATGTTCTGGGCGAAGGTCTCGGCCTCGGCGGCGCTGGCGGCCATCTTGTCGCGCTCGGCGGCGGTGGTTTCGAGCGCCCTGGTCAGGATTTCCAGGGTCGCGATGGTTTCGGGCGCGCTGCCTTGCTGTGGTGCCGTGGCGGCGGCCTGGTCCGCGCGGGCCTGGGCCAGCATTTCCTCGAGCGAACCGCGGGCGCTGTCGCGTTCCTTCATGGTGCGGCGCAGGGTCGCCTGGATCACCCCGATCCCGGTTTCCAGCTCGCGGCGGCGGTCCTCGCTTTTCAGGAGCGATTCCTGCATCTGGCTGACCTGGGCCAGCGCCGCATTGAACCGCTGCTGGGCGGCCAGGGCCTCGGCGGCGCGTTCATCGCGCTCGGCGGCCAGAACCTGAAGGCGCTCTTCGTAAAGGGCCTGCTCGCGCTCGGCGCGCTGGCGGATATTGCCCGAGCCGACCGTATCCATCAGCAGAATGGCGGTGGCGATGATCGCCCAGCTGACAAAGACCACGACCCCGCTCCAGGCCACGGCCTGGGCCAGGGGCGACATGCGGATGAACCGCGTGCCATCCTCGGAACGCAGGAAGATCCGCTTTTCGGGAAAAACCCGGTCGAGCGCATGATTGAGCTTGTCCGTCAGCCTTTTGTGCAAACCTGTGACCCCAATTTCTTCCCCAAGGGCCCGTCATTTTGCGCGGGCATTGAAAACTTTCTATATGCCGGGCCCAGGCGGCGCAACAAATTTCCGGCCTTTCCATGCCCTTGGCCGCGACCAACCGGCGAAATCCCGCCACTGGCCCGTGGCGCCTGCCTTTGGCGCAACCGGCGCTTGGCAGGCCTGACGCGTTGGCCTAGGGTCCGGGCGCGGGCGGGCTGGAGCGCCCGGTTTCAGGGGCCAGTAGAGGAGGCCGGGCGGACCGGCAGCGATGGGCAAGGCAGAGGACGACAGGAAGGACAGGGCGGAGATCGAGCCCGCCCCCGGCCGGGCGCGCCAGGGCCGTCGCCGCCTGCGGCGGGCCTTTCATTTCAGCTTCTGGCCCAGCCTGGGGCTGGCGCTGCTGGCGCTGTTTCTGGTGCTGGCCAGCATGGCCGCGACCGGGCGCGAAGTGCCGCTGCCGCAATGGCTTGCCACCCGGATCGAGGCGCGGCTGAACGCGGCCCTGCCCAGCGGCGGCATCACCCTGCGCGAGGTCGATTTCGGCATGTCGCCGGAAGGGGTGCCGCGGCTGTCGCTGATCGGGCTCGGGCTGAAGGATGCCACCGGGCTCGAGGTTGCCCAGCTGCACCGGCTGCGCGCGGCCTTCAAGCCGGGGCCGCTGCTGCGCGGAGAGCTCAGCCCGGCGCGACTCAGCCTCAGCGGCGCCGAGGTCACCCTGCGCCGCCGCATCGACGGCACTTTCGACCTGTCCTTTGGCCAGGCAAGCGGCGCTTCGGGCGACCTGGCCGGGCTGCTCGATGCCATCGACGCGGTGTTTTCCACCGCCCCCATGTCCGGGGTGCTGGGCGTCGGCGCCGACGACCTGACCATCACGCTCGAGGATGCGCGCACGGGGCGGATATGGCAGGTCACCGAAGGCCGCCTCAAGCTCAGCCAGACTGACACGTTCGTCGATATCACCGTCACCTTCGACGTGTTCAATCAGACCGAGGAGCTGGCCTCGGTGGTGCTGGGGTTTCGCACCGACAAGGCCAGTTCGGCGGCCAGCATCTCGGCCAGCTTTCAGAACGCCGCCGCCGCCGACATCGCCGCGCAATCGCCGCTTCTGGCGTTTCTCGAAGTGCTGGACGCGCCGATCTCGGGTGCGCTGCGGTCGGCCATTGACACCGACGGCGCCCTGTCCGAACTGGCCGGCACGCTGGAGCTTGGGCCGGGGGCGCTGTCGCCGACGCCGGGGGCGCGCCCGGTGCGCTTTGATACCGCCAAGGTCTATCTGGACTATGCGCCCGAGGAGGGGCGGCTCGATTTTCCCTCGATCAGCATGCGCTCGGAGCTTGGCGAGGTGAGCGGCAGCGGTCAGATCTATCTGAGCGATTTCAACAGCGGCTGGCCCGGTACCTTTCTGGGGCAGGTGCAGATTGACGAGGCCCGGATCGCGGCGGGAAAGCTGTTTCGCGGCGCCGTGGAAATCGACGAGGGGGCGGCGGATTTTCGGCTGGACCTGAACCCGTTCACGCTGGATCTGGGGCAGGTGGTGCTGGTCCAGGCCGGCACCGCGTTCAGCGTTTCCGGGCAGGTCTCGGCCAGCCGGGAGGGCTGGACGCTGGCGCTCGATGGCGGGGCCGAGACGATGGATCATACCCAGGCGCTGACGCTGTGGCCCTTGAAAGTGGCGCCAAAGGCCCGTGCCTGGGTGGAAAAAAACGTGCGCAGCGGCACCCTTACCGGCCTGCGGGGGGCGCTGCGGGTGGCGCCGGGGAACAAGCCCCGGATGGCGCTCGAAGCCGGGTTCAGGGATTTTTCGGCCAGTGTGGTGCGCGCCATGGCCCCGATGCAGGCGGCCAGCGGCTATATGCAGTTCAGGGATTTCAGCTTCCTTGCCGTGGCCGAGCAAGGATTTGTCGAGGCGCCCGAGGGCGGTCGGATCCGGCTGGGCGGCTCGGTGTTCCGGGTGAATGATACCCGCCTCAAGCCTGCCCCCGCCAAGGTCGATCTGCGCTTTGCCGGGCCACTTGCCGCGACGCTTTCGCTTCTGGACGGGCCCCCGTTTCATGTGTTCAAAACCACCGCTTTCGGCCCGGATATCGCGACCGGGCAGGTCACCGGCTCGGGCGAGGCCGCGTTCATCATGAAGCCACACCTGCAGCCCCAGGACGTGACCTTTTCGGCGGCGGCGGTGCTGAGCCGCGTGCGCTCGGACAAGCTGGTGCCGGACAAGGAGGTGACGGCGGCAAAGCTGCGGGTCGAGGTTGACAACAGGCGGCTGGAAATTTCCGGCACCGCCCAGGTGGGGGCGGCCCGGGGCACCGGCAGCTGGGTGGCACCGATCGGGCCGGCGGCCAACGGCACCTCGCGGCTTGAGGCGGACGTGGTGCTGGACCCGGGGGCGCTGGACGAATTTCGGGTGGCGCTGCCGCCGGGCACGGTGTCGGGGCAGGGCACCGGGCGGCTGGAGCTTGACTTTGCCAGGGACAGGGCGCCGGCCTATCGGCTGCGCTCGGACCTCAACCGGCTGGGCCTGCGCATCCCGGAAATCGGCTGGTCCAAGCCGCGCAACCGCACCGGCAGGCTGATGATAAGCGGCCATCTGACCCGCCCGGTCGAGGTCGAAAAGCTGGAATTTTCCGCGCCGGGGCTGGAGGCCACCGGGCAGGTGACGCTGACCCCCGATGGCGGCTTTCGGCAGGCGGTGTTCGACCGGGTGCGGCTCGGCTGGCTGGATGCGCCGGTGACCATTACCGGGCGCGGCCCGAACCAGCCGGTGGCGATCAGCGTCAGCGGCGGGCAGGCGGATATGAGCCGGGCCAGTTTCGGCGACGGGGCCGGGGGCGGTGGCGGCGCGCGCGGGGATGCGCCGATCGACCTGCGGCTGGACCGGCTGAAGGTGACCGAAGGCATCGCCCTGACCGGGCTGCGGGCCGATCTGGACCGCAAGGGCGGCCTGCACGGCACCTTTCGCGCCCGGGTCAATGGCGGGCCGGAGATTCGCGGCGTGGTGGCGCCACAGGCCAGGGGCACCGCCTTTCGCATCACCTCGCAGGATGCCGGCGGGGTGCTGGAGGCCGCGGATGTGTTCAAGTCGGCGCGCGGGGGCAGCATGACCCTGACCCTTGCCCCGCATGCCGGCGAAGGGGTCTATGACGGGCAACTGACGATCGAGAAGATCCGCTCGGTCGGCGCGCCGGCGCTCAGCGCGCTGCTGGGGGCGATTTCGGTGGTCGGCCTGCTTGAGCAGTTTCAGCAGGAGGGCATTCTGTTCCAGGAGGTCAAGGCGCGGTTTCGCCTGACCCCGAAACAGGTGATCATCACCAAGGGCAGCGCGGTCGGCGCCTCGCTGGGCGTGTCGATGGATGGGACCTACAGGCTCGGGGTCGGTGAAATGGACCTTGCCGGGGTGATCTCGCCGCTATACATCCTCAACGGGCTGGGCCAGATCTTTACCCGCAAGGGCGAGGGGCTGATCGGCTTTACCTATACGCTGAAAGGCACCCCGGACAATCCCCAGGTCAAGGTCAACCCGCTGTCGATCTTCACCCCCGCCATGTTCCGCGAATTGTTCCGCAAGCCGCCACCGAAACTGCCTGAATGAGCCGGTATCCGCAATGAAACTGAGCGACTTTGACTTTGACCTGCCCGAGGCGCTGATCGCCACCCGCCCGGTGCGGCCGCGCCGGGCCTCGCGGCTGCTGGTGGCAACGCGCACGCAGATGCACGACAGCACGGTGGCGGATCTGCCGGACTGGCTGCGGCCGGGCGACCGGCTGGTGCTCAACGACACCCGGGTGATCCCGGCGCGGCTGCGCGGCCGGCGGCTGCTGGCGGATGGCACGGAAGGGGCGAAGATCGAGGCGACCCTGCTGGAGCCCGCCGGCGCCGGCGACTGGTGGGCGCTGGTCAAGCCGCTGCGCAAATGGCGCGAGGGCGAAGAGGTGCGGTTTTCGCCGGAATTGTCGGCCCGGCTGCTGGACAAGGCAGAGGGGCAGGCGCGGATCGGCTTCAACCTGTCAGGCGACGATTTCCAGGCGGCGCTGGCGCGGGCGGGCGAGATGCCGCTGCCGCCCTATATCGCCTCCAAACGCGCCGCCGATGCCGCCGACAAGCAGGATTACCAGACGGTTTTCGCCCGCAATCCCGGCGCCGTGGCCGCGCCGACCGCCAGCCTGCATTTCGACCAGGTGCTGCTGGCGGCGCTACGCGCGCGCGGCGTTGCCTTCAGCCATGTGACCCTGCATGTGGGGGCGGGGACGTTCCTGCCGGTCAAGGTGGAGGATATTGCCGACCACAAGATGCATGCCGAGCGCGGCGTGGTGAGCGCGCAGGCGGCGCAGGAGATCAACGCCACCAGGGCCGCCGGCGGGCGGGTCATTCCGGTAGGCACCACCGCGCTTCGGCTGATCGAGACCGCCGCCGCCCATGGCCGGGTCGAGCCCTGGCAGGGCGCCACCGACATCTTCATCACGCCGGGCTATCGCTTCCGGGTCACCGATGGGCTGATGACCAATTTCCACCTGCCGAAATCGACCCTGATGATGCTGGTTTCGGCACTGATGGGGCCGGCGCGCCTGCGCGAAATCTATGCCCATGCCATTGCCGAACGCTATCGCTTCTTCTCGTACGGGGATGCGTCGCTGCTGCTGCCATAGGGGCGGGATTTGCGGGCGCCTGCCTGCAAATCCCGGCGCGCCGGATCGCCTGCCCTCTGTGTTTGCCACGCCGAAACCAATCGAACGCAACAGGCCCTAAAGCCGTTCGACCGTCACCTTGTCGGGATAGAAGGCAAGGTGGCCGCGGATCGGGGCCACCGCGTCGTTGGGCGCTTCATAGCTCCAGGCGGCGTCGGGGATTTCGGTGCTCTTGGTGTGCAGGGTGAAGTGGC
>CAZPDV010000084.1:0-7716 GCA_964585355.1 uncultured Aliiroseovarius sp. | reverse complement strand
GGGCCATGGCGGCGCGCGCCGACGAGGTGGCGATTTTTGGTTCGGCCAGCGAGGGTTTCAGCCAAGCAAATATAAATTGTTCGATAAATGAAAGCCTGGAACGGTTTGAAGCGGTAATGGAGGCCGCAAATGTTCGAAAAGTGAAAGTCCGTGGATATGTTTCCTGTGTCACCGACTGCCCCTATGACGGGCCGACTCCGCCGGAAGCGGTGGCTTATGTGGTCGAGCGGCTGCTGGCCATGGGCTGTTACGAGGTGAGCCTGGGCGATACCCTGGGCCGGGCCATGCCCGAGCGCGTGGCGCAGATGCTCGAGGCGGTGTTGCAGGTGGCGGATGCGGGCCATCTGGCGGGGCATTTTCACGACACCGCTGGCCGGGCGCTGGAAAACATCACCGTGTCGCTGGAAAAGGGGCTGCGGGTGTTTGACGCGGCAATCGGCGGGCTGGGGGGCTGTCCCTATGCGCCGGGGGCGGCGGGGAACGTGGCCACGGAAGCGGTGCGCCGGCATGTGGAAGCGCTGGGATACGAGACCGGGCTGCGGTCGGAAGCCCTTGAGAAAGCGGCAGAAATGGCGCGCGCCATGGTTGGAGAGGCAGAGGGGTAGGCGGGATGTACCAGACGATTTCGGTTGAACATGACGCGCGCGGGGTGGCGGTGCTGCGCCTGGCGCGGCCGGACAAGCATAATGCGCTGTCCTCGCAGATGATCGAGGAACTGACCGGCGCGGCCCAGGCGCTGGCCAGCGATACGCGGGTGCGGGTGGTGGTGCTGACCGGCACCGGCAAGAGCTTTTGCGCCGGCGGCGATCTGCGCTGGATGCAGGCGCAGATGTGGGCCGATGACGCCGAGCGGGCAGCCGAGGCGCGCAAGCTGGCGATGATGCTCAAGGCATTGAATGAATTGCCGAAACCCCTGATCGGCAAGATCCAGGGCCAGGCCTTTGGCGGCGGCATCGGCATGATGAGCGTGTGCGATGTGGCGATCGGGGTGGAGGGGGCGCGCTTTGGCCTGACCGAGACCCGGCTGGGCCTGATCCCGGCCACGATCGGCCCCTATGTGGTGGCGCGGATGGGCGAGGCGATGGCGCGCCGGGTGTTCATGTCGGCGCGGATTTTCGACGCCGGCGAGGCGGTGCGGCTGGGGCTTCTGGCGCGCGCGGTGCCGGCGGCGGCGCTGGATGCGGCGGTCGAGGCCGAGGTCGCGCCCTATCTTGCCTGCGCCCCCGGCGCGGTGGCCGAGGCCAAGGCGCTGCTGCGCATGCTGGGTCCGGTTATCAGCGACTCACGCATTGACGAGACCATCGCCGCGTTGGTGGAGCGATGGAAAAGCGAGGAGGCGGGCGAGGGTCTGACCGCATTTTTCGACCGCCGCCCGCCGCGCTGGGCCGAGTGAGCCGGGCGGGGCGTCGGGAGCCCGGCCGCCAAGCCGTGGAAAACAAGGGCGAAACGCACCGATTCCGCGGGCCTGCGCTGCGTCGCGGCAAGACATAGAAATCGCTGAATATGTTGGCGGTTCTGTTGACCCTGCCCGGCGGCAGGAGTAAACCGCCACGAGAGCCGAAACCATGCGCGCGCTGCATGAAAGGAGCCAAAGTGGAAGAGCTACTCCGGGAATACCTCCCCATCCTCATTTTCGCCGGTCTGGCCATTGCGCTGGGCCTTGTTTTCGTGCTTGCCGCGGCGATCCTGGCGCGCTCGAACCCGGACCCGGAAAAGAACAGCGCCTATGAATGCGGTTTCAACGCCTTTGACGATGCGCGGATGAAGTTCGACGTGCGGTTCTATCTGGTGTCGATCCTGTTCATCATTTTCGACCTGGAGATCGCGTTCCTGTTTCCCTGGGCGGTGGCGTTCAAGGATGTGGGGGCGGTGGGCTTCTGGTCGATGATGGTATTTCTGGCAGTGCTGACCATCGGCTTTGCCTATGAGTGGAAGAAGGGGGCGCTGGAATGGGAGTGATGACCGGAGCCAACACCGCCGGCGGCGACCGCGAGGTGGCGGTGCGCGAGATGGGCGAGCATCTGGCCGACAAGGGCTTTTTGCTGACCACCACCGACGAGATCATCAACTGGGCCCGCACCGGCAGCCTGCACTGGATGACCTTCGGCCTGGCCTGTTGTGCGGTCGAGATGATCCACGCCGCCATGCCGCGCTATGATATCGAGCGCTTCGGCACCGCGCCGCGCGCCAGCCCGCGCCAGTCCGACCTGATGATCGTGGCCGGCACCGTGACCAACAAGATGGCGCCGGCGTTGCGCAAGGTCTATGACCAGATGCCCGAGCCGCGTTACGTGATCTCGATGGGTTCCTGCGCCAATGGCGGCGGGTATTATCACTATTCCTATTCGGTGGTGCGCGGGGTGGACCGGATCGTGCCGGTTGACCTTTACGTGCCCGGCTGCCCGCCCACCGCCGAGGCGCTGGTTTACGGGCTGATGCAGATGCAGCGCAAGATCCGCCGCACCGGTACGATCGTGAGGTAGAGATGAGCCAAGAGATGCAGGAACTTGCCGCCCTGATCGGCACGAAATGGCCCGATTGCGTGGTGTCGGCCGAGGTGGTCCGGGGCGAGCTCACGGTGCATTCCACCCCGGCCTGCCTGGCGCAGCTGGTGGAGGCGCTCAAAAGCGACCGGGCCTGCCGGTTCTCGACCCTGGTGGACATCACCGCGGTGGACTGGCCGGCGCGCGAAGAGCGTTTTGACGTGGTGTATCATTTCCTCTCGATGTACCAGAACCACCGCATCCGCCTGAAGGTGCGGCTGCGCGAGGGCGAGGCGATGCCCTCGATCACCGATAGTCACCCCTCGGCCGGCTGGTTCGAGCGCGAGGTGTTCGACATGTTCGGCATCCTGTTCACCGGCCACCCGGACCTGCGCCGGATCCTCACCGATTACGGCTTTTCCGGCCACCCGCTGCGCAAGGATTTCCCGACCACCGGCTATACCGAAGTGCGCTATGACGAGGTGGAGAAGCGGGTGATCTATGAGCCGGTGAAGCTGACCCAGGAATACCGGCAGTTTGATTTCATGAGCCCGTGGGAAGGGGCGAAATACGTGTTGCCGGGCGACGAGAAGGCCGGGCAGGACGGGGCGCAGGGCTGAATGACCGGGCCGGGGCTCATATATTGCATCGGTGCTGCCAAGTCGGGCACCTCGTGGCTGCATGATTATCTGCGCGGCCACGGGCAGGTGCATCTGCGCGCGCTCAAGGAGCTGCATTATTTCGATGTGCTCGAGCCGGGGCTGGGCAAGTGGCAATACAAGGCGCTGGTGCGTCAGGCCGGCAACATGCGCGACCGCCTGCGCGCCGGGCTGGGCAATGCCGAGAGCCTGCGCGAGCGGCTGGCCGATCTCGAGGCCTGGCTGGAAACCTTCGATGGCGAGACCGCCGATGATGCCGCCTATCTGGCCTATCTGCGGCAGGGGGCCGGGGCGGGGGCGCGCTGGGTTGGCGATTTCACCCCGGCCTATGCGCTCTTGTCGGAGGCGACCTTTGCCCACATGGCCGGGCTGGCCGGCGAGACCCGCTTTGTCTATCTGCTGCGCGACCCGGTCGAGCGGGCCTGGTCGAATATCCGCATGGTGGCGAAAAATGCCGGGGCGGCGGACCCGGAGGCCCTGCATCAGCGCGAATTGCGCGACCTGGTGGCCGGCAACAACCGCAAGATCGCCCTGCGTTCGGATTATCGCGGCACCCTGGAGCGGCTGTTCCGGGCGGTGCCGCGCGCGCAGGTGCATGTGGAGTTTTACGAGCGCCTCTTTACCCCTCGGGCGATTGAAAGATTGTGCGGTTTCCTGGGGATCGAGGTTGAGCCCGCGGCGTTCGAGCGCAGGGTGCACAAGGGGCGCGAGGCCGGGTTGGAGCCGGCCGGGCGGGCGGCTTTGGCGGCCTGGCTCAAGCCGCAATACGAATATGTCAAGGAAGTGATGGGCGGGCTGCCCCGCGCATGGACGGACAGGATGGTGGACGCATGATGGACGGTTCCAAACCCGCAGGCGAGATGCTGGAAGGCGAACAGAAGATTCGCAATTTCAACATCAATTTCGGCCCCCAGCACCCGGCGGCGCACGGGGTGCTTCGGCTGGTGCTGGAGCTGGACGGCGAGATTGTCGAGCGCGCCGACCCGCATATCGGCCTGCTGCATCGCGGCACCGAAAAGCTGATGGAGAGCCGCACCTATCTGCAATGCCTGCCCTATTTCGACCGGCTCGATTACGTGGGCACGATGAACCAGGAACATGTCTGGTGCCTGGCGATCGAGAAGCTGACCGGGGTCGAGATCCCGCGCCGGGCCAGCCTGATCCGGGTGCTGTACCTGGAGATCGGGCGGGTGCTCAACCACCTGCTCAACGTCACCACCCAGGCGCTGGATGTGGGCGCGCTGACCCCGCCGGTCTGGGGGTTCGAGCAGCGCGAGCAGCTGATGGAGTTCTATGAGCGCGCTTCCGGGGCGCGGCTGCATGCGGCCTATTTCCGCCCCGGCGGGGTGCATCAGGATCTGCCGCCGGAGCTGCTTGACGATATCGAGGCCTGGTGCGATCGCTTTGGTCAGTTCATGGCCGATCTGGACGGGCTGCTGACCGAAAACCGGATTTTCAAGCAGCGCAACGTGGATATCGGCATCGTGACCGAGCAGGACATCCTGGACTGGGGCTTTTCCGGGGTGATGGCCCGCGGCTCGGGCCTTGCCTGGGATTTGCGGCGTTCGCAACCCTATGAGCTTTATGACGAATTCGAGTTCGAGATCCCGGTGGGCAAGAACGGCGACTGCTATGACCGTTACCTGGTGCGCATGGCCGAGATGCGCGAAAGCGTCAAGATCATGCGGCAGGCCATTGCCAAGCTGCGTGCCCCCGAGGGGCAGGGCGACGTGCTGGCGCGCGGCAAGCTGACGCCGCCGCGCCGGGGCGACATGAAGACCTCGATGGAGGCGCTGATCCACCATTTCAAGCTTTATACCGAGGGCTTCCACGTGCCCGAGGGCGAGGTCTATGCCTGTGCCGAGGCGCCCAAGGGCGAGTTCGGGGTCTATCTGGTTTCGGACGGCTCCAACCGGCCCTATCGCGCCAAGATCCGGGCGCCGGGCTATCTGAGCCTGCAGGCGATCGACCATATCGCCAAGGGCCACCAGCTGGCCGATGTGGCGGCGCTGATCGGGTCGCTGGATGTCGTTTTTGGGGAGATTGACCGCTGATGTTGCGCCGTCTTTATACCGACCAGCCCGCCAGTTTCGCCTTCACGCCTGAAAATCAGGCCTGGGCCGAGGCGCAGATCAGCAAGTTTCCCGAGGGCCGGCAGGCCAGCGCGGTGATCGCGCTGCTGTGGCGGGCGCAGGAGCAGGAGGGCTGGCTGACCCGGCCGGCCATCGAATATGTGGCCGACATGCTGGGCATGGATTACATCCGGGCGCTGGAAGTGGCGACCTTCTATTTCATGTTCCAGTTGAAGCCCGTGGGCTCGGTGGCGCATTTCCAGATTTGCGGCACGCTGAGCTGCATGATCATGGGGGCGCCGGACCTGATCGCCATCTGCAAGGAGCGCATCGCCCCAACCCCGCACACCCTGTCGCCGGACGGGCGCTTTTCGTGGGAGGAGGTGGAGTGCCTGGGCGCCTGTGCCAACGCACCCATGGCCCAGATCGGCAAGGATTATTACGAGGATCTGACCCCCGAGGCCTTCATCGCGCTGCTGGACGAGTTTGACGCGGGCCGGGTGCCGGTGCCGGGGCCGCAGAATGGCCGCTATGCCGCCGAGCCCCTGTCGGGCCTGACCAGCCTGACCGAACATGAAAGCGGCCGCACGCAGTATAATGCCTCGGTCTCCCGCGCGGTCGAACTGGGCGACACCATCAAGCGTATCGACGGCACCGAAGTGCCGCTCAGCGCGCCGTGGCAACGGGGCGGCGCCGGCGCGGGCAAGCTGAGCGAACGGAAATCGGCGGCGAAGAAACCCGCGGCCAGGGCGGCGAAGAAACCGGCGAAGAAGGCGGCTGCCGGCAAGCGGCCCCGGCGGCTCAAGGCGGCGCGCAAGGGCGGTGCCGATGACCTCAAGATGATCAAGGGGGTCGGGCCGAAGCTTGAGAAACTGCTCAACGATCTGGGCTTTTTCCACTTTGACCAGATCGCCAAATGGACCGCCGAGGAAATTGCCTGGGTCGATGAGAACCTTGAGGGCTTCAAGGGCCGGGTCAGCCGCGACGACTGGGTTTCCCAGGCCAGGGTGCTGGCCGAGGGCGGGACCACCGAATTTGCGAAGAAAGTGAAGAAGGGCGGCGTCTATTGACGTTGCGAGTTTGGTATGACGCATGAAAAACAACATGAATACAAGGTCTTGAAGGCCGGTTTCCTGCGTTGCGTAGAAGTCACCACGAAAAACAACGGGGAGTGGTAGAATGAGTGAAGAAGAAAAGACCGGAATTTTTTCCTGCGGGGGAATTTCGTGGATCGTCGGCGCGCTGCTGGGCTTTGCCGCCTATGTGATCCTGCGCGGGGGCTATGAAAGCGGTTTTCTGATCGCCCTGATCGTCGGGCTGGTGCTGATGGTGGCGGTGGCCTTGCTGCTGCGCAAGGTGTTCTGTGGCGAGGTCGAGGAAACCGAGGGTGGCTTTGCCGCCATGTCGGCCCAGCGCGCCGCCGAGCGCAAGGCCTATGAGGCCGAGCGGGCCGAGGCCAAGGCCGCCAGGAGCGCCGCCGCCGAGGCCGCCGCCGCGCCGGAAGCGGAAAAGGAAGCGGAAAAGGAAGCGGCAGAGGCCCAGGCCGAAGCCAAGGTCGAAGAGGGGGTCGAGGAAGAAGCCCCGGCGGTTCAGGCCGAAATGGCGGCGGCGGCAGAAGCCCCGGTGGCCGAGGCCGCCGGCGAAAGCGGCCCGGACGGGCGCCCCGCCGGGCTTTCCCAGGCGCGCGAAGGCGGTGCCGATGACCTCAAGATGATCAAGGGGGTCGGGCCGAAGCTCGAGCAATTGCTGCATTCGCTGGGGATCTATCACTTCGACCAGATCGCCGCCTGGGGCGAAAAGGAAATCGCCTGGATGGACGAGAACCTCAAGGGGTTCAAGGGCCGGGTGACGCGCGACGATTGGGTGGCGCAGGCCAAGGTTCTGGCCGAGGGCGGCACGACCGCGTTTGCGCAGAAGGTAAAGAAGGGCGACGTCTATTAGGCGTCGGGTGAAGCATGGGCTCCGATCCGGGCAGAAAACGCACAGAGGGCCGCAGGGACGGTCGGGCGGTGGCCATTGTCATCGCCGCCACCGGCCTGTTCTGGATCGCGGCCACATGGGCGGGCGCGCGCTGGGGCTGGAGCGTGCGGACCATGGCGTTGATGGACCTGATCGCGCTGGCGGGGTTCGTCTTTGCGTTGATCAACGTGGCGCGCCTGTGGCTGGCGCGGCGGAATGAGGGCTGAAGCAGGCCGGGATGGCCGGGAAGGAACGAGGCAATGCTGAAAGATCAGGACCGGATCTTTACCAATCTTTATGGCATGCATGACCGCAGCCTGAAGGGCGCCCGCGCGCGCGGGCAGTGGGACGGCACTGCCGGGCTGATCAAGAAGGGCCGCGACTGGATCATCGACGAGATGAAGGCCAGCGGCCTGCGCGGGCGCGGCGGCGCCGGCTTTCCCACCGGGCTGAAATGGTCGTTCATGCCCAAGGAGAGCGACGGGCGGCCCAGCTATCTGGTGATCAATGCAGACGAGAGCGAGCCCGGCACCTGCAAGGACC
>CAZPDV010000083.1:0-7814 GCA_964585355.1 uncultured Aliiroseovarius sp. | reverse complement strand
CACCACGTTGCGCATCTTGACGTTATAATCGTGGGTGTCGGTGTTGGGGCGGAACTTGACTTCCTTGACCTCGATGGTCTTCTGCTTCTTGCGCGCCTCGCTTTCGCGCTTTTGCTGTTCATACTTGAACTTGCCGAAATCCATGATCTTGCAGACCGGCGGCTTGGCATTGGGTGAAATTTCCACCAGGTCGAGGCCGACTTCCTCGGCCAGTTCCAGGCCCCTTCTGGGCGAGACGATCCCGTGATTTTCCCCGTCGGCGCCGATCAGGCGGATTTCCGGGGCGGTGATTCGATTATTGACGCGAGGCCCCGTGTCCCGCACGGGCGGCGCGTTGTGTGGTCTGCGAGCTATGGCGTTGATCCTTTCGGCTGTTGCTGTGAACGTGCGCAGACGGTAAAGCCACGCCCTTGCGCTTTCAAGCCGTTATTTGCGCATTCGAAGCCCCGCCGGGGGGCGTTGCTTGTAAAAGCCGGGCTTTTGCCGCAAGCCGGGGGCGTGGACGGGGGATCCCGTGCTTTCACAGGATGAGGAGGTCATCATGAACAAGAGTTTGGTTGCCATCGTTGTCGTCGCCGCTGCGGCGATCGCGGGGTATGTATGGTATGGTGGCGATGGCAAGGAAATCGTCGAAGGCACGCAGGAGGCGGCGACCGGCGCCACCGGGGCGGCCACCAGCGCAGTTGAGGATACCACCGAGGCGGCAGGCGATACTGCCGGTGCGGTCACCGATGCGGTCGAGGGGGCCACCGAGGCCGCCACCGGCGCGATCGAGAATGCCACCGGCGCGGTCACCGATGCGGTTGAGGGTGCGGGTGCTGCGGTCACCGATGCGGTCGAGAGTGCAACCGATGCGGTGCAAGGCGCGGTGAACGATGCCTCCGGCGCCGCCACGGATGTCACCGACAGCGCCGGCGATGCGACCACCGACGCGGCCATGGATGCAGCCGGCACTGCCGCCGATACGGCCACAGAGGCGGCGGCCTCGGCCCTGCTGACCCCCGAGGCGTTCGACCCGGCCAGGCTGGGCGAACTGGTTGAAGCATCGGATCTGAGCACGGTTCAGAAAGCCACGCTGCAAACCGCCATTGCCAAGGCGGCTGAAAACCCGGAGCTGGTCGCCGGTGTGATCGAACAGATCAGGACGGCGCTGGGGCTCTGAGGGGGCTGGTGAAAAAACCGGCGCCGTGCCCGAGATTGGGCGCGGCG
Source organism: uncultured Aliiroseovarius sp. (assembly GCA_964585355.1). Taxonomy (GTDB): domain Bacteria; phylum Pseudomonadota; class Alphaproteobacteria; order Rhodobacterales; family Rhodobacteraceae; genus JAAEUB01. The sequence continues at coordinate 6,605 of CAZPDV010000083.1, read as the reverse complement.
TCAGAATGCAGGCGGGTTCTCGGCCTCGGGCTTAGTCCACGAAGGCCTTTTCCACCACATATTCCGCCGGGTCCGAGTTGGCGCCTTCGCGCAGGCCGAAATCCTCGAGGATCTTTTTCATGTCCTTGTTGAAGGCCAGGGAGCCGCAGACCATGGCGCGGTCATGGTCGGCGTCAAAGTGCTTGATCCCCAGGTCCTTGAACACCTTGCCCGAGGTCAGGTTGTCGGTGATCCGGCCCATATGCGGGCTTTGTTCGCGGGTGGTGGTGGGATAGTAGATCAGCTTGCCCTCGACCATCTCGCCGATCAGCGGGTCGTTTTTCAGGTTCTCGATCAATTCCCGGCCATATTCCAGGTCTTCCACCTTGCGGCAGGTATGCATCATGATCACGGTGTCGAATTTCTCGTACACTTCCGGGTCGCGCATCAGCGAGGCAAACGGCGCGATGCCGGTGCCGGTGGCGAAGAACCACAGGCGCTTGCCGGGTTTCAGCGCGTCGATTACCAGGGTGCCCACCGGCTTGGGCCGCAGGATGATCTGGTCGCCCGGCTGGATATGTTGCAGCCGCGAGGTGAGCGGCCCGTTGGGCACCTTGATCGAATAGAATTCCAGCTCGTCGTCCCAGGAGGGGCTGGCGATGGAATAGGCCCGCAGCAGCGGCTTGCCATTGTCGCCCATCAGCCCGATCATCACGAACTCGCCCGAGCGAAAGCGCAGGCTTTTCGGCCGGGTCACGCGGAAGGAAAACAGCCGGTCGGTCCAGTGCTTGACCTGGGTCACGGTCTGGGCGTCGGGCAGGGTGGGCACCGGGCGGATTTTGGGCTGGCTCGCGTCGTTCGCAATGTCGTTCACAAGAGTGTCCGTTTCTGAATGGCAGGCATTGCCCGCTATATAAGCTGTCGCCTCCCGGTGGTCCAGCACCGGGCGGCAGTGGCGGGCGCGTCGGATGGTCACGGAGGGTATAGGCCCCCGGTTAATGTTTTCTTTCCAGCAGGAAAATTTCCCATTAAACCTGCCTTGACAGCGATCAGGCGGAATATTTTCCCGGAGGTTCCATGCAGGCCAGGATAGATCAGCTGGACCGGCGCATCATGGCCGAGTTGCAGCGCGATGCCAGCCAGTCGCTGGATGCGATTGCCGAAAAGGTGGGGTCGTCGAAAACCCCGGTCTGGAACCGCATTCGCAAGATGCGCGAGGCCGGGGTGATCGGCCCGGCCACGGTGCATGTGGAGCCGGCGGCGGTGGGGCTGGAGGCGTGCTTTTTCGTGCTGGTGCGCACCGCCGAGCACGATGCCGGCTGGCAGGCGCGTTTCCTGCGGGCGGTGCGGGCGCGGCCGGAAGTGCTGGAGGCGCACCGGCTGGCGGGCGAGACCGACTATATTCTGAAAGTGCGGGTGGAAAATGCCCGCGCCTATGATGCCTTTTACCAGGCGCTGATCGCCGAGGTGAAGATCTTTGATGTGACCGCGCTGCTGTCGATGGAAGAGCTGAAATTTACCACCGAATTGCCGTTGTGAGGGCAAGCGGGGGCCAGCCCCCGCACCCCCGGAGTATTTCGGGAAAGATGAAAGCTCAGGGGCGGGAGGGTAGGGGGCCTGCGCGCCGGCTGGGCCAGTCGCTCCAGATCTCGATGTCATCGACCCATTGGTATTTCGGGCTGGAATCGCCGTAAAGCTGGGCCAGCATGATGAAGTCGATCGGCTTGCCCCGCCGGGTCGAGGGGCCGGAATGGTCGGCCACGACCTGGCCGTTGATCCGCCACAGCACCCGGCCATTTTTGCCAGGGCTCCAATGCCAGTAGAATTCGGTCAGGAACCAGCGGTCTTCGGGGACCGGCAGGCGGGTATTGGCGATTTCCCAGAGCGGGTGTTCCGGGTCGCGATCGCCTTGCAGGGTCCAGTAGGGGCGGCCATCGGCATCGGAATAGATGAAGGCAATCAGGCGGAAGCCGGCGCCGCGGGCATAGTCTTTCGATTTCCATTCGAAAAAGCTGCGCCACATGTCGGGCTTGTGCAGGCTGGCGCCGTCGAGCTTGATCCAGAAGCGCAGATAGAGGTCGCGCCTGCCGTCCTGGATATTGAGGATCTCATAGGGGATCTGGGTGCAGCAATCGCCGACTTCATAGGCCATTTCCTGATAGAGCACGCGGGTCTGGCGGCCGGTATGGCCGCGGGTGGTTTCCAGCCGGGCAAAGGTGGCGCGGTGATTGTCGTGGTCGATCGGGTGCAGGGCGCTTTCGCGGGCACCGAGGATCGAGATCGGCCAGCTGAATCCGGTGCCGGCATCGGTGCCGGTAATGTTTTGATAATAGGGGGTTTCAGGGCCAAGCGCGACGCCGCGCTCAAAGCCCGAGGCAAAGAGCAGGCGGGCAGGCTCGGCCCGGGCCGGGGCGGCGGCCAGGGCGAGCGCCAGTGCGGTCACCAGCGCGCGGCTCAGCATGTGACGCTCAGCGCGGTCAGGCCGTGGAAGTGGTAGAGATTGGCGTATTCGGGCGGCCGGGCCAGGGCGAGGTTCGGGCAGCGCGCGAACAGTACCGGCAGGGCGGTGGCAAGCTCCAGCCGGGCCAGCGGCGCGCCGATGCAGAAATGCGCCCCGGCGCCGAAGCTGACATTGGTAAGCGGCGGGCGCGTGGGGTCGAAGCGGTCGGGCTCGCGCCAGATTGCCGGGTCGCGATTGGCCGCGCCCAGCAGCAGGCCAACCTCGTCGCCACGGGCGAAGTGGTGGCCGAAAAGTTCAACATCTTCATGGGCATGGCGGGTGAACAGGTGCACCGGCGGATCGAGGCGCAGGGTTTCCTCGACCGCCGCCTCGCGGGTTTCCGGGGCGCGCAGCGCCGCCTGGCTGCCGGTTTCCAGCAGCAGCTTGATGGCATTGGCCATGGCGTGGACCGTGGCCTCGTGGCCGGCATTCAAGAGCAGGATGCAGGTGGTGATAAGCTCGTCGGTGGTGAGTTTCTCGCCCGCTTCCTCGGCCGCGATCAGTTCCGAGATCAGGTCGTCGCGCGGGGTCGCGCGCCGCTCGTCCACATAGGCGCGCATGAAGGTAACGAAGGCTTCGGTGGCGGCCACGGCGCGGTCCTCGAGCGCCCGGTCGCGGCGGGCCTGGTACATCGCCACCATGTCATGCGACCAGGCCAGAAGCTGGTCGGCCATGGCCTCGGGCACGCCCAGCAGGCGGCAGATGATGACGATGGGGATGCGCTGGGCAAAGGCCGGCAGCAGGTCGAATTCGCCGGCGGGAAAGGCGTCGATCAGCGCGTGGGCCAGCGCCTCGATTTCCGGGGCCAGCCCGGCGATGCGCCGCCGGGTGAAGGCGCGCAGGGCGAGGCCGCGCAGGCGGGCGTGCCGGGGGCCGTCGAGTTCGAGCATCGAGTGCGCCTCGACCGCATAGAACGGCGCCAGGTGCGGCGGGAAGGGGCGCGGCGTCACCGGCTCGCGGCCAAAGCGGCGGTCGCGCAAGAGCGTGTTCACCGCCTCGAAGCTGACCGCCATGGGCAGGCCATATTCCTGCCAGAAAAACAGATCCCCCGCCGCCGCGCGGGCGCGGGCATAAAAGGCGTAAGGGTCTTGCACAAAGGCCGGGTCGGTGGCGGGCTGGCTAAGGCGAAGCATGCGCAAGGTTCACCCGCCACGCCGGGATTTGCAAGGCTTTTCAGGCCGGTCCGGGCCCTAGTCCTTTTTCATCGGGCAGGTTGATACGCCCAGGATCGAGTAGAGCGGGCACGAACCGATCAGGCCGGTGACCAGCGGGATGATCCCGATCAGGAGCCACGGGCTGGCATTGTCCATGGCGAAATAGGCGATGACCAGGGCCAGGCCGACGACGACCCGCAGAATCCGGTCGATATTACCTTCGTTTTTCTTGAACATGTCCTGTTCCTTTCCTGTCTGGATGCCATCTTTATAGCGTCATCTGTCAGATATGCATGTGTCGTGGTCACACAAGGGCGCATTTCGGTCAAACCGCCGCACTTCGGGCCAGGCGTTCGACCGCCGGGCGATCGAGGATTTGCACCATGCCGCGTTCATGGGCGATATGCCCGGCCCGGGCGAGCTTGTCGAGCCGGCGCGACACCACCTCGCGGGCCGAGCCGATGGCGGTGGCCATGTCGGCCTGGGTCATCCTGAGCCGCCCCTCGGCATCGGCGCGTTCCAGCAAAAGCGCCGCCAGCCGCTCCTCGACCCGCATGAATGACACGTTTTCAATGAGTTGCATCATCGACTGCATGCGCCCGGCAAAGGCCTGAAAGACGATGCGGCGAAATTCGGGCGAGCTGTCGAGCAGGGAAAAGAACAGGCCGCGCGGCACCAGGACCAGCCGCGTGTCGGTGTCGGTGGTGGCCTCGGCGGTGTAATCGTCGCCGCCGAACAGGCCCAGGGTGGACTGGATGCAGGACTGCCCCGGCGCCACCTGGTAAAGCAGGATGTCGCGCCCGGTGGGGCCGACCAGGTGCACCCCGACCCGGCCGCTGAGCACGATCACATAGCCCTTGACCGCCTCGCCGGGCGAAAAAAGGGTGGCGCCGCCGGGAATGTCCAGCGGCGCGAGCGCATCCAGCCTGGCGCGCGCCGGCGCCTCAAGCCGGGAGAGGGCCGGATCCTGCCCGGTCCAGCTCACCCGCCGCGACCGCGTTTTTCAAAGCGCGGCAGCATGGCCGAAAAATCGGTGCCGGCGCCGCCTTCGCGTTCCACGAACTGTTCGTAAAGGGCGGTGGCGGCCTGGCCCATGGGGGTGTCGGCATCCACCGCCTCGGCCGCCTGCTGGCTCAGGCGCAGATCCTTGAGCATCAGCTCGCTGGCAAAGCCCGGCTTGTAACCATTATCGGCCGGGCTGGTCGCGCCGACGCCAGGCGCCGGGGTATAGGCGTTCATGGTCCAGCTATAGCCCGACGAGGTGCTGACCACATCGAACATCTTCTGCCGGTCCAGCCCCAGCTTGTCGGCCAGGGCAAAGGCCTCGCAGGTGGCGATCATGGTAACGCCCAGGATCATGTTGTTGCAGATCTTGGCCGACTGGCCGGCGCCGGCATCGCCGCAATGCACCGCCTTCTGGCCCATGATGTCAAACAGCGGCGCCACCTTGGCAAAGGCCGCGTCCGAACCCCCGGCCATGAAGGTCAGCGTGCCCGCCGTGGCGCCGCCAACCCCGCCCGAGACCGGCGCATCCACCGACAGAAGCCCCGCCGCCTCGGCCTGTTCGGCCACCGCGCGGGCGCTCTCCACATCCACGGTCGAACAATCCGCCAGCACCGCACCGGGCTGCATGGCCGGGATCACCTCGCCTGCCACCGCCCGCAGGATGGCGCCATTGGGCAGCATGGTGATCACCACCTCGGCGCCGGTTGCGGCCTCGGCGGTGCTCTGGGCCATGGTCACCCCCTCGGGCGCCGGCGCGACAGGGTCGAACCCCGTCACCTCGTGGCCCGCCTGTGCCAGATTGGCGGCCATCGGCGCGCCCATGTTTCCCAGTCCGATAAAGCCGATCTTCATGGCTCAACTCCTTGCAGGTTCAGTTCATCCGCGCCCAGTGGCGCCAGCATAGCGGTGATTTCGTCCTCGGTCACGTCCTCGGCGCGGGCATGTTGCCAGCGCGGGCTGCGGTCCTTGTCGATGATCGCGGCGCGGATGCCCTCGATGAAGTCGCCCCGCTCGGCCGAGCGCCAGGTAAAGCGGTATTCGCGGGCAAGCGCCCGGGGCAGGCCGGGGGCGGCGCGGGCGGCCCGGACCAGGGCCAGGGTGCAGCCCATGGAGAGCGGCGAATTGCGGCGCATGGCGCGGGCGGCGCTGGCGGCGATCTCGCTGTCGGCCCCCTCCAGCGTGGCGAGGATCTCGGTCAGGGTGGCGCCGGCAAAGGCGGCGTCGATCTCGCCCCGGGCGCGCTGGGCCGGGCCTGGCTCGGGGGGCGCCCCGGCGACGGCAAGGGCGGCCACCAGGCCGGCGTCGCCGCTGTCGCAAAGCTGTGCCACCAGCGCCGGCCAGTGGCCCGCCGGGATGTAGTAATCGGCAAAACCGGCAAACAGCGCATCGCCCGGCCCCATCCGCGCCGCGGTCAGGCCGAAATATTCGCCCAGCCGCCCCGGCGCCCCGGCCAGAAGCGCGCTGCCGCCCACATCGGGCACCAGGCCGATCGAGCATTCGGGCATGGCGATCTGGCTGCTCTCACAGACCACCCGGTGGCTGCCATGGCACGAGATTCCGACCCCGCCGCCCATGGTAAAGCCCTGCAGAAATGCGATGTAAGGCTTTGGATAAGCTGCAATTTTTGCGTTCAGCCGGTATTCGTCGGCCCAGAAGCGCCGGCCATAGTCGAAATTGCCGGCCCGCGCGGTATCGTACATTTCCTGGATGTCGCCGCCGGCGCAAAAGGCGCGCTCGCCCTCGGCGTCGATGATCACCAGCGCGACCTCATCGTCTTCGCGCCAGGCGTCGAGCGCCGCCTCGATATCGAGGCACATCTGGTAGCTCAGCGCATTGAGCGCCTTGGGCCGGTTGAGGGTGATGCGCCCGGCGCGGCCCTGTTTGCGGATGATGATATCGGCCATTACCCCCGATCCTTGAGCATCTGGCGGCTGACGATCAGGCGCATGATCTCGTTGGTGATCTCG
>CAZPDV010000082.1:0-7929 GCA_964585355.1 uncultured Aliiroseovarius sp. | reverse complement strand
GGACCTGAACATGAACGTGATTTTCAGCCCGCGTGGCGTCATGATGCTGGCCCAGACCGAACATGAAAAGCGCGGCGATCTGCGCACGGCGCATGCCAATGCGCTGCAGGGGGTCAGGACCGAGTTCATATCCCCCGAGCGGGTCAAGGAGCTGGTGCCGATCATCAACATTTCCGGGCCGCGCTATCCGGTGCTGGGGGCGCTGTGGCAGGCGCGCGGCGGCACCGCCCGCCACGATGCGGTGGCCTGGGCCTATGCGCGGGCCTGTTCCGATATGGGCATGGACATCATCCAGCAATGCGAAGTGACCGGGATCACCCAGGCGCGCGGCCGGGTCACCGGGGTCGAGACCACGAAGGGCCATATCGCCACCGGCAAGCTGGCCATGGTGGTGGCGGGGCATTCGGGGGTGCTGGCGGAAATGGCGGGCTTTCGCCTGCCGATCGAAAGCGTGGCGCTGCAGGCGCTGGTGAGCGAGCCGATCAAGCCGGCCATTGACGTGGTGGTGATGGCCAATACCGTGCATGGCTATATCAGCCAGTCCGACAAGGGCGAACTGGTGATCGGCGGCGGCGCCGACGGGTTCAACAACTACACCCAGCGCGGCAGCTTTCACCATGTGGAGGAAACCGTGCGGGCGCTGATCGAGACCTTTCCGATCATCTCGCGGCTCAAGATGATGCGCCAGTGGGGCGGCATCGTGGACATGACCGGCGACCGCAGCCCGATCCTGTCGAAAACCCCGCTGGAAGGCTGTTACATCAATGCCGGCTGGGGTACTGGCGGCTTCAAGGCGATCCCCGGCTCGGGCTGGGCCATGGCCGAGCTGGTGGCAAAGGGGGCGCCGGGGCCGCTGGCGGCACCCTTTGGGCTGGAGCGCTTTGCCGAGGGGCGTTTCATCGACGAGAGCGTGGCCGCCGGCGTGGCGCATTGAGGGGAGGGGGAGATGCTGATACTGAAATGTCCCTGTTGCGGTGTGCTGGCCGATGAGACCGAGCTGGCGCCGGGCGGCGAGGCGCATGTCAAGCGGGCCGGGCCGGGGGCCTCGGACGCGGAATTCGAGGCCTATCTGTTTGCGCGCAAGAACCCCAGGGGCGTGCATTTCGAGCGCTGGCGCCACGCGGCGGGCTGCGGCAAGTGGTTTCACGCCGCCCGCGACACGGTGACCCTGGAAGTGTTCGCCACCTACAGCGCCCAGACCAGCGCGCCGCCGGCAGAGGTGCTGGCAGCGATCCGCGCCCGGCGCCCGGATTGGGAGGGCTGGCAATGAGGCGGTCGCGCGGTGGCGAGGGGGCCAGCCCCCTCGCGCTCCCCCGGAGTATTTGCGGAAAGATGAAAGGGGCGGGGCGATGAGTATGCGATTGCCGGTCGGAGGGCGGCTGCTGGATCGTGACAGGCGGCTGAATTTCACCTTTAACGGCAAGAAAATGCAGGGGTATCAGGGCGATACCCTGGCCTCGGCCCTGTTGGGGGCGGGGCAGGTGCTCGTCGGGCGGTCGTTCAAGTATCACCGGCCGCGCGGGTTGGTGGCGGCCGGGGTGGAGGAGCCCAACGGGCTGGTGGGGCTGGGCGACGGCGCGCGTTTCGAGCCCGATCAGCGGGCCACCACCACCGAGCTGTTTGATGGGTTGGTGAGTGTCAGCCAGAACCACTGGCCGACGCTGGAGCATGATTTCGGGGCGGTGAACAATGCGCTGGCGCGGCTGTTCCCGGCCGGGTTCTATTACAAGACCTTCATGGCGCCGCGCGGCGCCTGGGAGAGGTTGTTCGAGCCGGTGGTGCGGCGCTCGGCCGGGCTGGGGCGGGTGCCGAAGGCCCGCGACCCGGATCGCTATGAGCATTTTTACGCGCATGTGGATGTGCTGGTGGTGGGCGGCGGCGTGGCCGGGTTGGCGGCGGCGCGTTCGGCGGCGGCGACCGGGGCCCAGGTGCTGGTGCTGGAGCAGAGCCCGCATTGGGGCGGGCGGGCGCCGGTGGATGGCGGCGAGATTGACGGGATGGCGCCGGATGAATGGGTGAAGAAAACCGTCGAAGAGCTTGAAAAGGCGGAAAATGTCACGCTCAGGCGCCGGGTGATGGGGGCCGGGGTCTATGATCATGGCTATGTGCTGGGCTATGAGATGGTGGGCGATCATCGGCCCGGTTCCGAGGCGCCGCGCCACCGGCTGTGGCGGATCCGGGCGCGCCAGGTCGTCACCGCCACCGGCGCGCTGGAGCGGCCGCTGGCCTTTGCCGGCAATGACCTGCCGGGGGTGATGCTGGCCAGTGCCATGCGCGATTACCTGGTCAACTGGGCGGTGAGCCCCGGCGCCCGCACGGTGGTGGTGACCAATAACGATGACGCCTATCGTACCGCGCTGGTGCTCAAGCGCGCGGGGCTGGAGGTGCCGGCGATCGTGGATGCGCGCGAGGCGGTGACCGGCGCCCTGGCCCAGGAGGCGCGGGCGGCGGGCATCCGGGTGGCGCCGGGGCGGGCGATTGCAAAGGTGCAAGGGGGCAAGCGGGTGACCGGCGTGGATATTGCCCTGATGGCGGGCTCCGGCGCGGCGGTGGAGCGGGTGGAATGCGACGCCGTGGCCATGTCCGGCGGTTGGTCGCCGGTGGTGCATCTGTGGTCGCATTGCGGTGGCAAGCTGCTTTGGGACGAGGCGCAGGCGCTGTTTCGCCCCGACCGCACGCGCCCGCCCACCGGGGCCGATGGCGCCGGTTTCGTGGTGCCGGCCGGGGCGGCTTCGGGGGTGCTGGAACTGGCGCCGGTGCTGGCGGATGCGCATGCGGCGGGCAAGGCGGCCGGGCGCGCCGCGGGGGGCAAGGCGCACCGCAAGCGGGCGCCGAAAGCCGCGCCCGAGACGCCGCAGCCAATGCGGCCGGTCTGGGTGATGCCGGCCGGGGCCGGCCCGGCCAAGCGCGCCAAGATGTGGCTGGATTTTCAGAATGACGTCAAGGTGTCGGACGTGCAGCTGGCCGCGCGCGAGGGCTATGAAAGCGTTGAGCATACCAAGCGCTATACCACTTTGGGGATGGCGACCGATCAGGGTAAACTTAGCAATATCAACGGACTGGCGGTTCTTTCCGATGCGCTGGGCCGGCCCATTCCGCAAACCGGCACCACCACCTTCCGCCCGCCCTATACCCCGATCAGCTTTGGCGCCATTGCCGGTGAGGCGGCGGGCGACCTGTTCCAGCCGATCCGGCGCACGCCCATCCAGGACTGGCACGAGGCCCAGGGCGCCCATTTCGAGCCGGTCGGCCAGTGGCGCCGGCCCTATTGCTATCCGCGCGCCGGCGAAAGCCACGCCGATGCGGTCCGCCGCGAGGTCACCAATACCCGCAGCCGGGTCGGGTTGCTCGATGCCTCGACCCTGGGCAAGCTCCTGGTCAAGGGGCCGGATGCGGGGCGGTTCCTCGACATGCTTTATACCAACATGATGTCGAGCCTGCCGGTGGGCAAGTGCCGCTACGGGCTGATCTGTGACGAGAACGGCTTTCTCATGGATGACGGGGTGGTGGCGCGCCTGTCCGGCGACAGCTGGCTGTGCCACACCACCACCGGCGGGGCCGAGCGCATCCATGGCTGGATGGAGGAGTGGCTCCAGACCGAATGGTGGGACTGGAAGGTGCATGTGGTCAACCTGACCGAGCAGTTCGCCCAGGTCGCCGTGGTCGGGCCGAAGGCGCGAACCGTGCTGGAGAAGCTGGGCGGCGATATTGATCTCGGGCGCGAGGCGCTGCCTTTCATGCAGTGGGCCGAGGGCAGGCTGGGCGGCTTTGACGCGCGCATCTTCCGCATCTCGTTTTCCGGTGAGCTGAGCTATGAGGTGGCGGTGCCGGCGGGGCAGGGCCGGGCCTTGTGGGAGGCGCTGCTCACCGCCGGCGAGGAGGCGGGGATCATGCCCTATGGTACCGAGGCGCTGCATGTGATGCGGGCCGAGAAGGGCTTCATCATGATCGGGGACGAGACCGACGGCACGGTGATCCCGCAGGATCTGGGGCTGGGCTGGGCGATCTCGAAGAAAAAGGCCGATTACCTGGGCAAGCGCGGCCAGGCGCGGCCGCATATGACCGACCCGGAGCGCTGGAAGCTGGTGGGGCTGGAGACGCTGGATGGCTCGGTGCTGCCGGACGGGGCCTATATCGTTGGCGCCGGCGGCAATGAACTGGGCCAGCGCTATACCTATGGCCGCGTGACCTCGACCTATTTCTCGCCCACGCTGGAGCGCGGCATTGCCATGGCGCTGGTGGCGCGCGGGCCGGAACGGATGGGCGAGATCGTCGATGTGGCGACGCTGGACAAGACCCGCGAAGTGGTCAAGGCGCGCATCGTCAGCCCGGTCTTTTATGACCCGGAAGGGGAGAAGCAGAATGTCTGAAACGGTTCTGGCGCAGGCGGGCGCGCGGTTCGAGGGCTATTGCACGGTCGAGGAGGTGGGGCCGGTGGGCATGATCACCCTGCGCGCCGATCTGTCGTTGAAAAAGCTGGCGCAGGCGGTCAAGGCGGCGACCGGGGCGGCGCTGCCGGGGCGGCTTGGCATCTCTGCCGGCACCAGGGGGCGGGTGGCGTGGATGAGCCCGGACGAGCTCTTGCTGTTTGTCGAGCATGGCCGGGTTGGCGAGAGTGTGGCGCGGCTGGAAAAGGCGCTGGCGGCAAGCCACGCGCTGGTGGTGGATGTGTCGGATGCACGCGCGGTGTTCCGGCTGCGCGGCGGGCGGGCGCGCGAGGTGATGATGAAGCTCACCCCCGCCGACCTGCGCGGATTTGCCCCCGGTGATTTTCGCCGCTCGCGCCTGGCGCAGGTGCCGGCGGCCTTTCACATGCCGGATGCGGATGGGTTCGAGATCATCGTGTTCCGCTCGGTCGCGGGCTATGCTTTCAGGCTCCTGTCCAATGCCGCCAGGCCGGGGGGCGAGGTGGGCTTTCCCGAACAGGCCAAAACGCGGGCATAACCCCCCTTCAGAAGGCCTCTGCCCGGTGCTGTCGGCACGCCGCGCGGCCGCGAAACGAGGCAGGCATGGAGCGCAGCGCCAAGGTTCCATTCATGGTTGTGTTTTGCCAGCGCACAGGTTAACCACGCGCGGAAATCGTTAACGAGGGAGAAAATCGTGAAAAAATCCATTCTGCTTGCCGCCGCTGCCACGGTTCTTGTCCTGGCTGCCCCGGTGAGCGCCACGACATATCATTGCACATTGACCGAGCAGGGCACCAAGAACTGGATCCCGCGGGAACTGATTCTCACCCATGATGAAAATACCGGCAAGGTGACGGTTCTCGATCCGTTGATCCAGCACTACAAGGGCGGCCCGATCCCCGGCAAGGTTTCAACCAACAACGGTCGGCGCACCACCTATGCCTGGGTGCTGGACAAGATCACCGCCAAGGGCGGCGGGCAGCGGCAGTTCGCCTCGGAACTGCGCTATCGCATCACCATCCAGAAGGCCTCGCACAAGGCAACGATCTGGATGCAGCCGGCGGGCTATGTCAACCAGTTCCGCGGCAAGGGTAGCTGCGAGGTCAGGAACTGAGCCGCCAGGCGGGCGAAATGCGGCATTGCCCCCCTTGACCTTTGGGGGGGGCAATGGGCATCTACGAAAGAGAAACCGCAAGAACAGGAGGCCCTCATGGCTCTGCACCTTCCCGATCTTCCCTACAAGTACAACGCGCTCGAACTTCTGGGCATGTCGATGGAGACGCTCGAATTTCACCACGACCTGCACCACAAGGCCTATGTCGATAACGGCAACAAGCTGATCGAGGGGACCGAGTGGGAAAACAAGTCGATCGAAGAGATCGTCAAGGGCACCTATCAGCCCGGCGCCGTGGCCCAGAACGGCATTTTCAACAACGTGGCTCAGCACTGGAACCACAGCCAGTTCTGGGAGATGATGGGCCCCGACCAGGCGCCGATGCCGGCCGAGCTGGAAGAAGCGATCAAGGAAAGCTTCGGCTCGGTTGACAGCTTCAAGCAGGAATTCATCGCCGCCGGTACCAGCCAGTTCGGCTCGGGCTGGGCCTGGCTGGTCAAGGATACCGATGGCAGCCTCAAGGTCACCAAGACCGAAAACGGCGTCAACCCGCTGTGCTTCGATCAGACCGCGCTTCTGGGTTGCGACGTGTGGGAGCATTCCTACTATATCGACTACCGCAACAAGCGCCCGGCCTACCTGACCAATTTCCTTGACAAGCTGGTGAACTGGGAAAACGTGGCTTCGCGCCTGTAAACCAGGCCACCGGAATACCGGCCGTCCGATCCTGGGCGACCTGCCGGGGCGCGTGTGCGCGCCTCGGCTGCCGGTTGCTCAGGTGCCATAGGCGCGGCTGTTGCCCTTGACCTCCTGCGCCGCCGCAAGCAGCGCATCGGCGATGAAATCAAGCTCGTCGCGGTTCAGCCGTACCGGCAGGCGGGTGTCGCAGGCGCGCATCAGCATGGCGCGGGTCTGCGGCAGCGGGCCGGGGTCGGGCAGGAACTGCCAGTTCCAGAAGGCGCGCGCATTATCCGCATGCAGGCCGAAAACCTGCACATCCACGCCCCGCGCGCCCGCCGCCGCCATGAAGGCATGCACGTCGTCGTCGCTCATGCCCACCAGGTTGAATTGCAGCGAATCGGGGGCGCGTTTTTCCGGGGCAAGTGGCGGCGGCACCTCGATCCAGGGCGATTGTGCCAGCCGGCCCGCCACATATTCGTAATTGGCAAGACCGCGCGTCACCCGCTCCCACAACAGCGGCAGTTGCGGCCGGATCACCGCCGCCGACAGGTTGGACAGGCGGGTATTGTAGAGCGGCAGCCGGTTCTGCCAGCGGGCAAAGGGTTCGGCCAGGACCGGGTGCTTTTTCCAGTTATGTTCATAGGCGCCCGACATGATCACCGCCCGCGCCATCAGGTCGGCGTCATCGGTCACCATGATCCCGCCTTCGCCGGCATTGAGCATCTTGTAGGACTGGAACGAAAAGCAGCCGATGGCACCGATCGTGCCGATATTCTGCCCATGCCAGCGGGTGCCCAGCGAATGCGCCGCATCCTCGATCACCGGCACACCGGCGGCATTGGCCAGCGCCATGATCGCGTCCATGTCGGAGGTATGGCCGCGCATGTGGCTGATGATGATGGCCTTGATCGAGCCATCCAGCTTCGCAGAAAAGTCAGCCATATCAATGCGGTAATTGTCCTTTACCTCGACCAGGACCGGCACGCAGTCGGCATGTACCACCGAGGAGGGCACCGCCGCGAAGGTAAAGGCCGGGATCAGCACCCGGGCATCGCGCGGCAGCCCCAGCGCCTTGAGCGACAGAAACAGCGCCGCCGAGCAGGAGGAAACCGCCAGCGCGTATTTCGCCCCCAGCAGTTCGGCAAATTCGCGCTCCAGCATCGCCACCGGCGCGTTTTCCGGCGCCGTGTAGCGAAACAGGTCGCCGCTGCTCAGCAGGCGCTCGATCTCGTCACGGGCCTCGGGTGGGATCGGTTCGGCGGAATAGACGTCAGGTGCGTCGCGCATGCGGGGTTCCTCCCTGTCTTTTCGGAAAAGCCGAAAAAGAGTTTCGGGAATAGTGTAAGGAAAATCCGCCGGCATGGCGAGCATTTTTTGACCGGCCGATCAGGGCACCTGTGGTGCCAGAGCGCAAACAACCGCCCCGGCGGGCCCCTGAACGGTGCCGTGCAAGGCCGAAAATCCGCCCTGGCCCTGGTAAAGTGGAAACCAGTTTCAAATTGTTGATCTGAGAACTCCCGGATTGCCTGCAATCCGGTTCGCGCCCGCCCCCCAGGGCGGGCGCGAAGTGTCAAAAGGTTTCAATGCTTTGCAACCTCTGCGTTTCAAGGAAATTCCTTCGCATGCCTCTCTCTGCCCGCCCTCGGGGTCGGGCGCGCTCCGGATTAATGGGTCCTAGGGCCTGTCCTCATTTACCTTGCGCCCCCGGTTTCAGTCATTTTCCGCCAG
>CAZPDV010000081.1:0-7948 GCA_964585355.1 uncultured Aliiroseovarius sp. | reverse complement strand
TACCCGGCCCTGAGCTGCCCCGGCCGGACCGCACCCCTGGTCTGAGCGCCCATCAGTTCCATCAGCACCCAGACCCGCCGATCCGGGGCGATCCTTTCAACCTCGGCGACAAAATCGGCAAAGGGGCCTTTCGTCAGAACCACCCGGTCCCCGGGATGCAAGCGTTCGGACGGCAATACCTTGCCCTGGGAATCACAGCGCAACCTCAACTGTGTCACCAGGTCGGCCGGCACCTCGGCCGGGATCGGGCCGAAACGGACCAGCCGGGTAATGCCATGGGTCGAGTTGACGGCCCGCCAATGCCCCTGCCCCGGATCGAAGGCAACAAAGACATAGCCGGGAAACAGCGGCCGCGTGGCGGTGACGAACCTGCCGTTTCGCTGCCGGGTGATTTCCTCGAGCGGCAGGAAGGTCTCAAACCCCTGCCGCTTCAGGTTCCGTTGCGCAATGCCTGCGGCATTGGGCTTCAATTGCGCCAGATACCACCCCGCGCCCGGCTGTCTGCTGACCATGCTCATCCCCTTGTACTTCGAGCCACCATATCGCCGATATTGCCACAGATACAAGCCGGGATCGAAGCCGGCACCTGCCCGATCCTCAACCGTCCAGCACCCTGAGCTTTCCGGCCAGCCACGGAAGCTGGCGCAGGCAAGGTTCGATTATTTCGCGTGAAAGCAATGGCTTGAGCCGGTCCGCCACATCGCCGGGCAGCGCCCCCAGCACCTCGCGCCGGGCGGTCAGGGTGATCTGGCGGGAAAACGGTTCAAACGGCAGCGGGATCATCTCTGCCGCATCGCGGAACCGATGCGCCCTGAGAACCCCCAGCGGCGTCAGGATGGTCCAGCCCACCCCCGCCGCCACCATCGCCATGATCGCGTGATAGGAATCGAGCTCGAATCGGTGATCCAGCCGCAGGTCCTGACGCGCCAGGTGCCGCGCGATCTGACGGCCCATGTGATGGCGCGCAGTGTACTGGATCACCGGCAGGCGCGACAATTGCGCCAGCACCGCCTCGTCCGGCCGCAGAAAACCCCGCGGCACCGCGGCGATGAAGGGTTCTTCCAGAAGCGGGTGCAGCTCCATCCAGTCGGCCACCGCGCCGGTATCGGCCGCCACGATCATGTCAAGCGCGCGCGCCTCGAGCTGATTGAACAGCCGGTGCGAGGCGCCGGTTTCAAGCAGGAACTGCGTCGCCCCGAAATCCTGCGCCAGCCCGGTAAGCAGCGCCGGCGTCACGTCGGCGTCAAGATCCTCGATCATCCCCAACCGGAACCGGGTCAGCCGCGACATGTCCTCGAGCGCCAGTTCGGCGCGGGCCTGTTCGGCCTCGTTCAGGATGGTCTGGGCGCGCCGGCGAAACAGCGCCCCGGCCGGGGTCAGCGTCACCGGCCGCGCCGCGCGCTCCAGCAACCTGGCCCCGATCGCCGCTTCCAGATTGCTCAACTGCTGGCTCACCGCGGACGGGCTCGCCCCCAGCCTCCGGGCCGCGCCCGAGATCGAGCCCTCCTCGGAGGTTGCCAGAAAAACCTCTATTCCCCAAAGGCTTATGCGGCCCGGCGTGTCAACCATCGGCGCGCGCTCCCCCGCCGCCCGACGCGCCCCCGGCCCTCATCCCAGGCCGGCAAGCTTGGCCTGAAGCTCGGCCAGCTGCGCGCGGATCTCGTCAAGCTCGCTCTTGGTGTCGTCCGGTTCGTCGCGCGCCTCATTGCCCGGCGCCGGCGCGCCCCAACCGCCCATCATCGCCTTCATGAAGGCCTGTTGCTGCGCCTGCATCGCCTCGAATCCCGGCATTTGCGCCAGCGGATTGGCCGCGCCCATGTTCTGCATCAGCTTCGACTGACCGTCGCGCAGCATCTCGAACGACATGGCCAGAAACTGCGGCACCACCGATTGCGCCTGGCTGGTATAGGCCCGCACCAGGTCGGTCAGCACCTCGACCGGCAGCACGTTTTCGCCGCGCCCCTCATGCTCGGCAATGATCTGCAACAGGTATTGCCGGGTCAGGTCCTCGCCCGATTTCAGGTCGATGATCTCCACATCCCGGCCGTCGCGGATGAAACCGGCAATGTCCTCGAGCGTCACGTAATCCGAGGTCTCGGCGTTATAAAGCCGCCGGCTGGCATAACGCTTGATCAGCAGCTTTTCGCCTTTCGATCCCTTGCCTGTCACCTGTCTCTCCCTTCGATGCTGCGCAGCAAAAGACTACGCCGCGACTGCACAAAAAGGCAAGACAACAAAAAAGCGGGCCCGCAACGGGGCCCGCCAGTCGGTCATTCCGGTCCAGGGAGGAGAAACCGGAAGAGGTATTCACGCGGCTTTCGCGGTCGATTTCTTGGCGGTTCTGGCGGCCTTTTTCACCACCGCTTCGGCCTCATCGCCCAGCTCCTTGCCCGCCGCCATCATCAGCTCGACCGTTTCGGTCTGGACGTTCTTGGCCACCTCGGCAAAGGCTGCCAGGTTTTCGCTGGCCACTTCCGCCTGGGCTGCGGTGAAATCGGCGATTGCCTTGGCGTAATCGGCGGCGTCGGCCCTGGCAGTGGCGACATCGCCCAGCCTGGCGATGGTTTCCCTGGTCCACCTGGTCGAGATTTCGGCCGACTTTTCAGCCGCTTCCAGCGCCACGCGGGCAAATTTCTCGTTCAGCGCCGCGGTCGATTTGAAGGCGTCCTGAAAGGCGGTCATGTCAACCGGGAACGCGCCCATCATGTCTTGCATCATCTTGGTGTAATCTTGTGTACTGGCCATGTCAGCCTCCTGAAAACGTTGCCGGGCAGGCCCGGATTTCTGCACCTGCACGACATATACATGCCGCATCGCAGCATTTCAAGGGGTTTTCTGCAACGCAGCAATCATTTTTCAGGCATTTCTCCCGGTGCGGCCGTTACATATGTCCCCGGTGCCGGGCCCAGAACCCGCGCCGCGTCGCCGCATCCCGGCTCCCGCGCCGGGCGCATCCGCCCCGAACGTGCCGCCAGCCACGCCCCCCAGCGCGGCCACCAGGACCCCGCATGCGCCACCGCCGCCGCGCGCCATTCATCGGCGCTGCAGGGCCAGTCGCTACAGGTATAATGGCCGTATTTGCGTTTTGCCGGCGGGTTGACAATGCCGGCAACATGGCCGCTTTCCGACAGCACGAAGGTCTTGTCACCGGCCCCCATTTCGCGCACGCCCTGATAGACGCTCTTCCAGGGCGCGATGTGATCGCTCTCGCAGGCGACCGAGAACAGCGGCAGGGAAATATCCGAAACCCTGATCTTTTCCCCAAGAATTTCAAACCCTTCCGTGGCGAACTCGTTGCGCTGGCACAGCGCGCGCAGATATTCCACCGCCATGCGCCCCGGCAGGTTGGTGCCGTCGCCGTTCCAGAACAGCAGGTCGAAGGCCGGCGGCGCCTCGCCCAGCATGTAGGTCCTCACCGCCGGCGCATAGACCAGATCGCGCGCCCGCAGAAAGCTGAAGGTGCGCGCCATGAACAGCTTGTCGAGATAGCCGACCTCGTTACATTCCGCCTCGATCCCATCGACGAAATCATCGCTCAGAAACACCCCCACCTCGCCCGGATCGGCAAAATCGGTCAGGGTGGTGAAAAAGGTGGCGCTTTTCACGCTGTCATCGCCGCGCCGCGCCAGCAGCGCCAGCGTCAGCGCCAGCGTGGTGCCGCCGATGCAATAGCCCGCGACATTGACCTTCCTGACCCCGCACAAGGCCTTGACCTGGGCGATCGCGGTCAGAAACCCCTCCTCGATATAGGTGTCGATGCCCACATCGGCATAGCGCGCATCCGGGTTCACCCAGGACACCACGAACAGGGTGAAGCCCTGCTCGACGATCCAGCGTACCAGGCTGTTTTTCTCTTTCAGATCAAGGATATAAAACTTGTTTATCCAGGGCGGAAACAGGATCAGGGGGGTGGCGTGCACCTTGTCGGTGCGGGGCGCATACTGGATGATCTCCATCATCCGGTTGCGAAAGACCACCGCGCCGGGGGTGGTGGCCAGGTTGCCGCCCACCACGAAGGCCTCCGGGTCGGCCAGCGTCGGGATCAGCTCGCCGCCATGGGCTTCGAGGTCGCGCACCATGTTCTCCAACCCATCAACCAGCGACTGCCCCTCGGTCTCGATGGCGCGGGCCAGGGCCTCGGGATTGGTGGCCAGAAAGTTGCGCGGGCGCATCAGTTCCACCATCTGGCGGGCAAAGAAGGCGACCCGCTCGCGGTCCTTCTCGTCCAGCCCGTCAAGCTCGGCCAGGGCGCGTTCGGTGGCATCGCGCGCGGCCAGGAACTGCGCCCGGACCATGTGAAAATAAGGGTTTTTCTGCCAGATTTCCTCTGCTCCGGCATCCGGCTCTTCGGCCGCGCTCTCGGCCACATGCCTGAGCAGGTCGCTCCAATAGGTCAGTTGCTCCTGCATCAGGCGGGCCGGATCGGCCATCGCGCCGCCGATCCACGCGCCCATGGTGCGCATCCACAATTCCGGCCCCGGCCCCTGCAGGCTCGGGCGAATCGGCCGCTTCTTCGACAGCGCCGCCACCAACCGCCCCGACAGGGCCTCGATCCGCGCCAGATTGGCCGCCAGAACCGGCAGATCGCCCCCCTCCGAGGCGCCAGACGGCGGGCTTTCCGCCCCGCCGGGCGTATCGTCCATTGTCATCGCCGCGCTCTCGTCCTATGCTCCTTCGCACCTGCAGCATACCCGGAAAAGCTGCCCAAGAACAGAGGCGAGTGCAGATATGCGGTTCATGGCAACCTATGACCTGATGGAAGCAATGCGCGGCACCAACCAGTGGCTGGGCGCCACCGCGCAGGCCTTCGCCTCTTCGCCGATGACCAGCATGATCCCCTCGCCGGTATTCCGGCTGATGGCGGCCTGGGGCGAGCTGACCGAGCGCAGCTTCGCCCGCATGGTGACCAAGCCGGACTGGAACATCCCCTCGGTCACCTGCGAAGACGGGCGCGACCACCTGGTGCGCATCGACAAGCTGGTGGAAAAACCGTTTGGCGACCTGATCCATTTCCACGTGATCGGGCGGCCGCAAAGGGCGCGCCGGGTGCTGCTGATCGCCCCCATGTCGGGCCATTACGCCACGCTTCTGCGCTCGACCGTGGCCAGCCTGCTGCCCGATGCCGAGGTCTATATCACCGACTGGCACAATGCCCGCGACATCCCGGTTTCGAAGGGCACCTTCGACATCGAGGATTACACCCTCTACCTGGTCGAATTCATGCGCCATCTTGGCCCCGACATCAACGTGGTCGCGGTCTGTCAGCCCGCCCCCCTGGCGCTGGCCGCCACCGCCCATCTGGCCCGGACCGACCCCGCGGCCCAGCCCCGGACCCTGACCCTGATCGGCGGCCCGATCGACCCGGATGCCGCCCCCACCGAGGTCACCGATTTCGGCGCCCGCGTCACCATGGGCCAGCTGGAAGAGCTCGCCATCCAGCGCGTCGGCTTCAAGTATCCCGGCGTCGGCCGCCTGGTCTATCCGGGCCTGCTGCAACTTGCCTCCTTCATGGCAATGAACGGCGAACGTCACGCAAAAGCCTTTTCCGATCAGATATTTGCCATGTCAAAGGGCGAGGCCAGCGAGCACGACAAACACAACCGTTTCTATGACGAATACCTCTCGGTCATGGACATGACGGCCGAGTTCTACCTCTCCACCGTCGAGCGCATCTTCAAGGGGCGCGAAATCGCCGAAAACCGCTTTACCCTGAACGGCCGCAAGGTCGATATCGGCGCCATCACCGAGGTGGCGATCAAGACCGTCGAGGGCGCCAAGGACGACATTTCCGCGCCCGGCCAATGCGTGGCGGCGCTGGATCTGTGCACCGGCCTGCCCAAGGCCAAAAAGGCGCATCACCTGGAAGAGGGCGCCGGCCATTACGGCATCTTTGCCGGCCGCTCCTGGCGCGAAAACATCCGCCCCCTGGTGCTTGACTTCATCGACCAACATGCGCGCCAGCCCGCCTGAGCCCTTCTTCTGTTTGAAAATATCCCGGGGGGAGCGTTGAAAATGCAACGCGTTTTCAACGTGGGGGGCTGGCCCCCCGCCTGCCCCGGATCAGCGCAACATCAGTGGCCGCTCCATCCAGCGCCGCAGCGCCGCATTCACCGCCTCCGGCGCCTCCAGCATCGGCAAATGCCCGGCCTCCTCCAGCACCACCAGCTCCGAATGCGCCACCAGTTCCGCCATGGCCTGGTGCCGTTTGACCGGAGTCAGCCGGTCGTGGCTGCCGCACAGGATCAGGCAAGGCACCTTGCCCGACACCAGCACGCTTTGCATGTCCCGGCGGCGCTGCAGGGCCCGCGAATGGCGCAGATAGGTCTCGGGCCCCAGCGCCTGCGCCATTTCCTGCATCAGCCGCATCAGCCCGCCCCGCCCCGGCCCCGGCGCCAGGTTGTCCGGCGCCAGGGTTTCGGCCATGACCTGATCAAGCCCGCCGGTGCGTGCCCGCACGATCAGCGGCTCGCGCCAGGCCGCCTCGGCCGGGCTTTCGGCCAGCGGCGAGGTGGCGATCAGCGCCAGCCGCGTCACCCGCTCGGGGGCGGCGCGCAGCACCTCCATGGCAACGATCCCGCCCATGGAATGCCCGGCCAGGGCAAAACGCTGCGGCGCGTGGTCCAGCACCGCCTGCGCCATCCTGCGGATCGTGTCGGCATCGCCGTATTGCCCCACCTGCACCGGATAGCTGCGCGACAGGTCATGGATCTGCGGCGTGAAAACCCGGGCATCCGACATCATGCCGGGCAGCAGGACGACCGGCTCGATCATGGCGCGCCCCCGCCCGCCGCCGCCAGCACCTGCTCGACGCTTTCCTCGATCAGGCCCAGGCATTCCGGGCTCGAAAAACGGTGATCGGCCCCCTTGACCACGGTCAGCCTCAGATCCTCGGCCTCGATATGGTCAAACAGCCGCAGCGCCACCGCCATGTCCACGTCGCGGTCGGCGCTGCCCTGCAACAGCCGCACCGGAAACGGCATCGGCAGGGGATCGCGCAGCACCAGATGGGCGCGCCCGTCCTCGATCAGCCGCCGGGTAATGACATAGGGCGCGCCATATTCCGAAGGCAGCAAAATCCGCCCGTTTTCCATCAACTCGGCCCGCTGTTCGGGCGAAAACCCGCCCCACATGGAATCTTCGGTAAAATCCGGGGCTGCGGCGATTCCAACAATTCCGGCAATTTTTTCCGGTATTTCCCGGGCCAGAATTGCACAAATCCAACCTCCCATCGAAGACCCGACCAGAACCTGCGGCCCCTCGGTCAGCGCCTCGATCGCCGCGCGCGCATCCGCGGCCCAATCCCCGATGCACCCCTCGTCAAAGGCGCCCGCGCTGTCGCCATGGCCGGAATAGTCAAACCGCAGAAACGCCCGCCCCCGCGCCCGCGCCCATGCCTCAAGCGCCAGCGCCTTGGTGCCCTGCATGTCGGACATGAACCCGCCCAGAAACACCACTCCCGGCGCCTTTCCGGCCAGTTTCGCATAGGCCAGCTCGCGCCCATTCGCCGTTTTCAACCTCGTCATGACCCTTCCCCCGCCTGCTCCGATGCTTCGGTTTTGGGCGCCTTTCCGGCAATGGTCAAGGCCATCGGGCGCCCCGCCGTTGACAAGCCCGCATCAGCACGTCAGAAAGCCCCGGACACACCCGCAACCGGGCGTTTCGTAGGCGCCAAAACGACGAGGAGCCGGCCATGAGCCAGATTTCCCTGACCTTTCCCGATGGTAGCGCGCGCCAGTACCAGGCCGGGGTGACCCCCGCCGAGGTGGCCGCCGACATCTCCAATTCCCTGCGCAAGAAGGCGATCAGCGCCAGCGTCAACGGCAAGCACTGGGATCTGCAATGGCCGATCGAGGCGGATGCCGAGATCACGCTCCACACCATGAAGGACGAGGCCCAGGCGCTGGAACTGATCCGCCACGACGCCGCCCATATCATGGCGCGCGCGGTG
>CAZPDV010000080.1:0-7961 GCA_964585355.1 uncultured Aliiroseovarius sp. | reverse complement strand
CCCCCCTCCAGCACATAGCGCAGGAAATCGGCGCTGATCTGCCGGTCCTCGCCGGCCCCTGCGCCGGGCCGGTCCCAAGGTCCGGCGCCAAGGATCAGCGCTTCCCCCGCCCGCAACGCCGCGCACAGCTTTCCCTCCGCCTCGGTCAGGTCAAAATCATCCAGCTTGGCCATCTGCCGCCTCCATCCGCGCCCACAGCCTCAGCGCATGCGACGCATCCCGCGCGCTGTCGGGCATGGTCGGATCATAGGCGGCGGCGATCAGCCGGGCAATCTCGGGCCTGGGGCCGACCTGCCCGCGCGCATCGCGCGCCAGCGGCGGCGCCTTCGCCCAGGCCAGCAGTGCCCCCAGCGCCTCGCCCATGGCCAGCGCGTCGGCCGCCACCTCGCCCAGCGCGCCGCCCATGCGCACAAAGCTGAAACAGGCCTTGATCGCGCCGGCCTCGTCAAACCGGAAGCTGCGATATTGCTGCGCATCCGCCGCCTTCAGCCGCTCCACCAGCGCGCCGGGATCGGGGATCATCTCGCCAAGCTTCGGCACCTCTTTCACCTCGTCCCACTCGCGAAAGAAGAACAGCATCAGGTTGGCGCCCAGCTCCGGGTCGGTCTCGGCCATTTCGGCCCCGGCCAGCGCCGTCGCCCGGTGCATGGCGGCGCTTATCACCTCCAGCGTCGCATCGTCCACGCCAAACACCACCGGCGCCACCGCCCGCCCCCACCGGGCGAAAAAATAGCGGCCATCGGCCCCGGTAAACAGGCTCTCGATCTGCTCGGGCGACATGCGGGCTCCTTTGCAACGGGTGATTTTCCGGGTTTCTGGCGGGTTTCGCGAAAAAAGGAAAGGCTTAACCCTTTGTTCACCTTGCTGTGGAACAAAGGGGGAAAGGAGGTGCAGAATGCGTTTCGATCTGTTTCTGGCCGGGCTTGTTTCCGGCCTTGTGGCCGCCCTTGGCGCCATCTGGATGGGCGCGGGCCCCGGCATGGCCGGCTCTGCCTATGCGCTGGCGGCCGGCATGGTGGTGCTGGGGCTGGCGCGCCGGCGCGCAAACCTGGCCCGGGCACGCGCGATGCCGGTCACGGCAAGGCGCGGGTTACCTCCCCCGCCACTCCCGTCCAGGCGCCGGTGACCAATGCCCGCCCCAGCACCCGCGCCGGGTTGGTGGGCGGCGGCATGATGACATCGGCCAGCCGGGCAAAGCCGAAGCGGCTGTAATAGGGGGCGTCTCCCACCAGCAGCACCCGGTTGCCGGACAGGGGATGATCCCTGGCCAGAGCCAGGGAATCGCGGATCAGCACCCCGCCCAGCCCCTCGCCCTGGCGGGTCGGATGCACCGCGATCGGGCCCAGCAGCACCGCCGGCGCGGGGCCGACCCTGACCGGCCAATAGCGGATGGCCCCTGCCAGAACCCCCTCCGCATCGCGCGCCACCAGCGACAATTCCGCCACCTTCGGCACCCCATCGCGCAGCCGGTACGAGGAAAGCGCCTCGCGCCCCGGCGCGAAACACAGGTCGAAAAGCGCCTCGACCTCCCAAAAATCCGCGTCCGTCTCCGTTTTCAGGCTGTACACCGCGCGCCCCATCGCTCATTCATGGCTGTCAAAGCCCCTAACATGCGCATTCGACCAGGCCAAAGGGAAAGCAATGTTCTATCAGCCAAAAGACGGCCACGGCTTGCCGCACAACCCGTTCAATGCCATCATCACCCCGCGCCCGATCGGCTGGATCTCGACCCGCGATGCGGCGGGCAATGACAACCTGGCCCCCTACAGCTTCTTCAACGGCGTCGCCTATGAGCCGCCGCAGGTGATGTTCGCCACCACCGGCAACAAGCCCGACCGCGATTTCGGCAAGGACAGCCTGGACAACATCAAGGCCACCGGCGTTTTCTGCGTCAACGTGGTCGAAGCGGCGGCACTGGAGGCCATGAACCTGTCGGCCGGTGCCTATGGGCGCGAGGTGGATGAGTTCAGCCATGCCGGGCTGACCCGCGCCGCCTGCGAAACCATTGACTGCGCCCGGGTGGCCGATGCGCCGGCCGCGCTGGAATGTCGGCTGACCAGGATTGTCGCGCTTCCGGGCGAGGCCAACCACGTGGTGTTTGGCGAGGTGACCGGCATCCACCTGCGCGACGATTGCCTGCGCGACGGCATCTTTGACGTGACCCGCTTTCAGCCCCTGGCGCGGCTGGGCTATCGCGACTATGCGGTGGTCCGCGAAGTGATTACCCTGAAACGCCCCGGCGAGTGAGCCGCAAACCCTGCCTCAGTGGCCCCCCAGGATACCGGTGCGCACCGAGTAATCCACGGCAATCTCGTAATCCGGGTCATCGTCGCTATCGACGATCAAATGGCCCGCGCGACGCAACAGGTCGTGGCAATCCCGGCTGAGATGACGCAGTTGCAGGCGCTTGCCGGCGGCCTCGTATTTGGCCGCCACCGCCTCGATCGCCTGCAGGGCGGACTGGTCCACCACCCGGCTGTCGGCAAAATCCACCACCACGTTTTCCGGGTCATGGGCCACATCGAACAGTTCCAGGAACCCACCGGCCGAGCCGAAAAACAGCGGCCCCTGGATCCGGTAAACCTTGCGCCCCGGACCGGTCTCATAGGTATCGGCATGGATGCGGGCGGCGTTGTTCCAGGCATAGGCCAGCGCCGAGACGATGACCCCCACCACCACGGCGGTGGCCAGATCCTCGTAAACGGTGACGGCCGTGACCAGCAGGATGACGAAGGCATCCATACGCGGCACCAGGCGCAGGATCTTGATCGAATTCCAGGCAAAGGTGCCGATTACCACCATGAACATCACCCCCACCAACGCCGCCAGCGGGATCTGCTCGATCGCGGGGCTTGCCACCACGATGAAGAGCAGCAGAAACAGCGCCGCCGCGATGCCGGAAATGCGCGTGCGGGCGCCGGATTTGACGTTGATCATCGACTGACCAATCATGGCGCAGCCCCCCATGCCACCGAAAAACCCGGTCACGGTATTGGCCACGCCCTGGGCGACACATTCCTGACTTGCGCCACCGCGCCGCCCGGTCATTTCGCCCACCAGGTTGAGGGTCAGCAGGCTTTCGATCAGCCCGATCGCCGCCAGAATCACCGCGTAGGGAAAGACGATGCCCAGCGTCTCCCAGGTCAGCGGAACGGACGGGATGTGAAACTGCGGCAAGCCGCCCTTGATCGAGGCCAGGTCCCCGACCCGCGGCACGTCAATGCCCAGCCCGATCACCACCGCTGCCACCACGCCGATGCCCATCAGCGGGGCCGGCACCAGCCGGGTGATGCGCGGGGTCAGCCAGATCACCAGCATGGTCAGCCCCACCAGCCCCAGCATCGCATAAAGCGGCCAGCCCGAAAGCCACACGCCCCCGGTCGCGCCATGGGCGGTCAGGGTCACCGATCCGGGCACCTTGAACTGGGTCAGCTGGGCCAGAAAGATCACGATCGCCAAGCCGTTGACGAAACCCAGCATCACCGGATGCGGCACCAGCCGGATAAATTTGCCCCAATGCATGACCCCGGCAAAGATCTGCAACAGCCCCATGAGCACCACCGTAACGAACAGATATTCGACCCCATGCTGCGCCACCAGGCTGACCATGACCACCGCCAGCGCCCCGGTAGCGCCCGAAATCATCCCCGGCCGCCCGCCGATCAGCGCGGTAATCAGCCCCACCATGAAGGCCGCATAGAGACCGACCAGCGGATGCACCCCGGCCACGAAGGAAAATGCCACCGCCTCGGGCACCAGCGCCAGGGCGACCGTCAGCCCGGCCAGCACCTCGATGCGCAGGCGCGCCGGCGTCAGCTTGTCATCCGGCGCCAACCGCAGATCGGGGCTGAAGCCTGAATTTTGTACGCGCGTTGCGAAACGCGCCAGAAGGGCTCGAGGCAAGATATCACCTGTGGGAGAGTTGCGTATCGGCGCCCAATAGCCTGCGCCGCGCGGCAGGGCAAGCCTTGAGCGGTTGAATTCACCCGCGCCATTTGCCACCAAGGGCGCAAATCTTGCAGGAGGACAGCATGGAAACCATGATCGGCGTGATCGGCGGCTCGGGCGTGTACGAGATCGACGGGCTTGAGGGGGCGACCTGGACCGAGGTGGAAAGCCCCTGGGGCAAGCCCTCGGACGCGGTACTGACCGGCAGGCTTGCCGGGGTGAAGATGGCGTTCCTGCCCCGCCACGGGCGCGGCCATGTGCACAGCCCCTCGAGCGTGCCTTACCGCGCCAATATCGACGCCATGAAGCGCCTTGGCGTCACCGATCTGGTCAGCGTTTCCGCCTGTGGCAGCTTTCGGGAAGAGCTGGCTCCAGGGGATTTTGTCATTATAGATCAATTCATTGACCGGACTTTTGCCCGTGACAAGAGCTTTTTCGGGCCGGGCTGCGTCGGCCATGTGAGCGTGGCGCATCCGACCTGCCCGCGCCTGTCCGCCGCCTGCCACGCCGCCGCCGAGGCCGCCGGGGTGCGGGTGCATATGGGCGGCACCTACCTGGCCATGGAAGGCCCGCAATTTTCCACCATCGCCGAAAGCCGCATGTACCGCGACAGCTGGGGCGCCGACGTGATCGGCATGACCAACATGCCCGAGGCCAAACTGGCCCGCGAGGCCGAGCTTTGCTATGCCTCGGTGGCGATGATCACCGATTATGACAGCTGGCACCCGGACCACGGCGCGGTGGATATTGCCGAAATCATCGCCACCCTGACCGGCAATGCCGACAAGGCGCGCGCCCTGGTGGCCCACCTGCCCGGCCTGCTTGGGCAAGACCGGGCGCAGTGCGAGGCGGGCTGCGATCGGGCGCTGGAACATGCCATCCTCACCGCGCCCGACGCCCGCGACCCGGCGCTGGTGGCCAGGCTGGACGCGGTGGCCGGCAGGGTGTTATGATTCGCGCCTTCAAAAGGAGCGCATTTCATGAAAAAATTTCTGTTCACCTGCCTTTTTCTGGCCGCCAGCCCCGCCCTTGCCGATGGCTATATCATGGGTGCCGGGCGCTGGACCTGTGAAAAGGTGGTTGCGGTCGCGGACGGCGAACATCTGGGCGATTATTTCCAGATGGCCGGCTGGATCCTGGGATTCTGGAGCCGCGAAACCCTCGACCAGGACACCCCCTTCATCGACAAGGTTGAGGGGATCGGGGGGCAAAAGGTGTTTCAATTCACCGTCGATGCCTGTCGCAAGGTCGCACCGGAGACCCCGCTTTACGTCCTGACCCGCAATATCATCGCCAGCTCGAAATAGCTGCGAAGCCGGCCCCGGTTGTCACCTTTGCCGCCTGCCTCGGGCGGGAATTTGCCGCGTTGCGCCAGGCGCGGCAAGGCGTTAGGGTGCGCGCGCATCGCCTTAGGGGATGCGCCGGGGGGCTCGATTTCTGCGGCCACAAGAACGCGCCCGGTCACGCAACAAGCTGAGAAACAACATGAAAACCGTCAAAGACTATATCCGCACCATCGTCGATTTCCCGCATGAAGGGATCATGTTCCGCGATGTGACCACGCTGTTTGCCGACCCGCGCGGGTTTCGCATGACGGTGGACCAGATGCTGCACCCCTATGCCGGAAAACCGATCGACAAGGTGGTGGGGCTCGAGGCGCGCGGCTTCATCCTGGGCGGCGCCATTGCCCACCAGCTCAGCCTCGGTTTCGTGCCGATCCGCAAGAAGGGCAAGCTGCCCGGCCCGACCATTTCCGAGGCCTACGAGCTGGAATATGGCGAGGCGGTGATGGAAATTCACGACGATGCCATCAAGCCGGGCGAGCGCGTGCTGCTGGTCGATGACCTGCTGGCCACCGGCGGCACCGCCGAGGCCGGGATCAAGCTGATCGAACGGCTGGGGGGCGAGATCATCGGGTGCGCCTTTGTCATCGACCTGCCGGAGCTGGGCGGCCACCGGCGGCTGGAGGCGCTGGGCATGGATGTGCATGTCTTGTGCGAATTCGAGGGCGCGTAAACCTTTTGGCAACGAATCCCTGCTAAACAGGCAGTGCTCGTGGGAGCACGGGCGCTGCTTGCGTACCATGTGACCAGTTCACAGAACGCTCCGCCTCACCCGGGCGGGGCGTTTTCGCTCTGGCGCCTCAGAGCAGACCGCGCCAGGCGATGACCGCGCCGGCCAGCGCCAGCATCAGCAAGAGGCCAAGCGCATTGCCTGCCAGCCAGTCCAGCACCAGCGCGCGCCGCCGGGCCCATGGGTCCACCTGGCGCAGGTAGCGCTCGACATTCCGCAGCGCCCGCGCCAGGCGCCGGGGGTCGGTCTGACGCGCCAGTTTCGGATGCGCCTGCCGGTGCAGCGCCTCGACGATCAGCGCCGCATCGGCCCGAATCGCCCGCGGCAGGCGCCGCCCGGCCCTGTTCAGCCTGGCCTCGAACCCGTCGCCGGAAACATCCAGCCGTTCGCCCAGCAGCCGGGCCAGCAGCTCTGCCCGCGCTTGCAAATCCATCACACTCCCCTTTTCGGCTTTCCCGACACCGATTTCCCCCCTAGATAACGGACCATGCTGAAAATGGCCACATATGGCACCGATACGACGCTGCCGCCGCTGGTGATCGTGCACGGGCTGTTCGGCTCGGGCCGCAACTGGCGGGCGATTGCCCGGCGCATGGCGGCAAGGCGGCGGGTGGTAACGCCGGACCTGCGCAACCACGGCGGCAGTTTTCACGCCGCCAGCCACAGTTACGAGGAGATGGCGGCGGACCTGGCGCGGCTGGTCGAGGCGCTGGGCGGCGAGGCGGACATGATCGGCCATTCCATGGGCGGCAAGGCGGCGATGGTGCTGGCGCTGACCCGGCCGAAAATGCTGCGCCGGCTTGTGGTCGCCGATATCGCGCCGGTGGCCTATGACCATAGCCAGGCGCATCTGGTGGAAGCGATGCGGGCGCTGGAGCCCGGCCAGTTCGAGAGCCGGGCGGCGGCGGATGCGGCCCTGGCGCGCCATGTGGACGACCCGCACCTGCGCGCCTTCCTGTTGCAATCGCTGGATCTGACGGCCGGGAAATGGCGGCTGAACCTGGAGGTGCTGGCCCGCGACATGCCCCTGATCACCGGATTTCCGCCGGTGCATGGGCGGTTCACCGGCCCGACCCTGTTCTTGTCAGGGGCCGAGAGCAGCTATGTCCTGCCCACCCACCGGGAACGGATCAAGCTTCTGTTTCCAAACGCAAGATTTGCAAAAATTCCCGGCGCCGGCCATTGGCTGCATGCCGAGCGCCCGCGCGCCTTCATCGCCGTGGCCGAGGCATTTCTGAATGATTGACGGATTGCCAGCCGGCCGCTCAATGGGTCCAGGTCTGCCGCCGGTTGGTGGCGAAATTGTCGCCATAGCCGCCGGGGCGGATATTGGGGCGGCGTTTGTGCGGCGTGAACACCTGAGCGTCAATGCCATGGGCGCGGGCATATTCCACCGCCTCGTCACGGCTGTCGAAGCTGAGCCGCACCTGTGTCTGGGTATCGTCGGACGAGGTCCATCCCATCAGCGGGTCAAGCTCGCGCGGCCTGGCCGGGGCAAATTCCAGCACCCATTTGCGGGTTTTTCCCAGACCGGATGACATGGCATTGCGGGCGGGCTGATAGATACGGGCGCGCATGAGAACCTCTCTGATTTCCCGAATGGCCGGGCCTGTTTGCCGGGTTTATCGGGCTTTTGTGCGGGTTTCGCAAGGGGATTTCGTCAGACCATGGCGCCGTCAGAAAGGGGAATTGCCGCCAGGAAAGGTTGGCTGCCGGTCACCAACGAGGGAGCGAGGGGTGGGGTGGGTGTTCCGTCGGGACCGGCAGCCAAGTCTGCTGCTTGCCCTTGAAAGCTAGCCGACGATCACAGGTCATGCAAGAAAAAATACACTTTTAGTTGTGTGATTTTACAAAAATTTCTTCTCAAAGTGGTAACCCTTTCTTAAGGAACCTCTGATCAACAGGACTTTCGGTTCTTGCAAGTTTTCGATTTGCTCCGC
>CAZPDV010000079.1:0-8000 GCA_964585355.1 uncultured Aliiroseovarius sp. | reverse complement strand
CATTGAGGATCGAGACCCCGCCGGTGGGGCAGAAGCGGATCCGGGGCAGGGGGCTGGCCAGAGCCTTGAGGAAGTCCGGCCCGCCCGCCGGCCCGGCCGGAAAGAACTTCTGCACGCGGTAGCCGCGCTCAAGCAGGCGCATGGCCTCGCTGGCCGAGGAGGCGCCGGGCAGAAGCGGCAGGTCATGGGCCTCGCAGGCATCGAGCAGCGCATCGGTGGCGCCGGGCGAGACCCCGAAGCGGGCGCCGGCCTCGACCGCGCGCTTCACGTCGTCGGGGGTCAGCAGCGTGCCCGCCCCGACCACGCCGCCGGGCAGGCGGGCCATGGCGGCGATCACCTCGAGCGCGGCCTCGGTGCGCAGGGTAACCTCGAGCGCCGGCAGGCCGCCGGCAATCAGGGCCTCGGCCAGTGGCGCGGCCTCGGCCACGTCCTCGACCACCAGAACCGGGATCACCGGGGCCAGCCGGCAGATGCGTTCAGCCTCGCGGCTGGCGGTTTCGGGGCTCATCGGCACCTCCTAAAGGATCGTGGCGGCGCCATCCTCGGCATCGCCTACATTATCGCGGAACACCTGGAACAATTCCCGCCCCAGCCCGTGCTGGTCGCGCGCCGGCATGGGGGCGGGGGGGCGGCTGTCGAAATCGGGGGCCAGCACCTCGAGCCTGCCGGCGCCCGCGTCCAGCCGCACCAGATCGCCATCGCGCAGGCGTGCCAGCGGGCCGCCGCGGGCCGCCTCCGGGCTCAGATGGATCGCCGCCGGCACCTTGCCCGAGGCCCCGGACATGCGCCCGTCGGTGACCAGTGCCACCTTCTGCCCCCGCGCCTGCAGCAGCGACAGGGTGGGGGTAAGCCCGTGCAGTTCGGGCATGCCATTGGCCTGCGGCCCCTGAAAGCGCACCACGATCACCGCGTCGCCCTCCAGCGCGCCGGCCTTGAAGGCCGCCTTCACCGCCTCCTGGTCGTCGAAGATGCGGGCCGGGGCCTCGATCACCCAGCGCGCCGGCTCCACCGCCGAGACCTTGATCACCCCGCGCCCCAGATTTCCCGAAAGCTGCATCAGCCCGCCGGTGGGCTGAAACGGGTCGCGCACCGGGCGCAGGATCCGGTCGTTGAGCGGGGCGCGCGGGCCGAGCTGCCAGGCGAGCGTGCCGCCGGCCAGGCTGGGCTCGCGGGCATAGGCCTCGAGCCCGGCGCCGGCCACGGTCTGCACATCCCGGTGCAACAGCCCCGCGCCCAGCAGTTCGCCAATCAGCCAGGCCATGCCGCCGGCCGCGTGAAAGGCATTCACATCCGCCAGGCCATTGGGGTAAACCCTTGCGATCAATGGGGTAATTTCAGAAATATCGGCAAAATCCTCAAGCGTCAGGGTGATGCCGGCGGCGCGCGCCATGGCCGGCAGGTGCAGCACCAGGTTGGTCGAGCCGCCGGTGGCCATGAGGCCGACGATGCCGTTGACAAAGGCCTTTTCGCTGAGGATTTCCGCCACCGGCAGCGCCGTGCCGGCCAGCGCGGTCATGGCGACGGCGCGCTGGGTGGCGGCCTCGGTCAGGGCCTTGCGCAGGGGGGTGTAGGGGTTGATGAACGAGGCACCGGGCAGGTGCAGGCCCATGATCTCCATCAGCATCTGGTTGGAATTGGCGGTGCCGTAGAAGGTGCAGGTGCCCGGCCCGTGATAGGCGGCCATCTCGGCCGCCATCAGCTCCTTGCGGGTGATCTCGCCCGCCGCATAGGCCTGGCGGATGCGGGCCTTTTCGTCATTGGGCAGGCCGCTGGTCATGGGGCCGGCCGGCAGGAACACCGCCGGGATATGGCCAAAGCTTGCCGCCGCCATCACCAGCCCCGGCACGATCTTGTCGCAGACCCCCAGGAACAGCGCCGCGTCGAAGGTGTTGTGGGAAAGCGCCACGCTGGCGGCCAGCGCGATCACGTCGCGCGAAAACAGGCTGAGCTCCATGCCATCGGTGCCCTGGGTCACGCCGTCGCACATGGCGGGCACCCCGCCGGCGACCTGGGCGGTGGCCCCGGCGGCGCGGGCGGCGGCCTTGATCTCGGCCGGGAAGTCGGCAAAGGGGGCATGTGCGCTGAGCATGTCGTTATAGGCGGTGACGATGCCCAGATTGGGCGCCTCGGTTTCGGCCAGCCATTTCTGATCGGCCCCGGCGCCGGCATAGGCATGGGCCTGGCCCGAGCAGCTCAGATGCGCCCGCGCCGGGCCGCGCTCCTGCGCCGCCTTGACCCGCGCCAGATAGGCGCTGCGCCCGGCGCGCGAACGGTCGATGATCCTCTGGGTGATCTGTTCCAGCCGTGGGTTCAGTGTCATCTCTGGCCTCGTTTGCTTGCCGGTCTGGTAGCATGGACTGTTAGCGCTAACAAGGCGCGACTCTTTGCCATGCCGGACAGGCGCGCCATTCTAGGCGGATTTTTCACGAAATGGCGACAAATTCCATAATTCCGCCCAATTCCCTTGCGAAAAGCAAACAAACCAATCCGATTGGCCCGCTGCAAGGGCCGGCAAGGAGGCAGGACCATGAAGAAATCACTTACCATTCTGGCCATGGGGGCAATGCTGGGGCTGGGCGCCTGTTCCGATCCGGGCGTGGTGGCCCGGGCCATGGATCCGGGCATGCCGCTTCTGGGCGGCGACGGCGGCGCGGTGCGGCCCGCGCCCAGCTACCGGGTGCGCGAGGTGCGCGTCAGCGTGCCCGAAACGCTCAAGGTGTCCGAGGCCAACAGCTACAAGCCGCGCGCCGATATCGTCTGGCGCGGTGATCCGATCGGCAACCGCTATGAGCAGGTGGCGGCGGTGATGAAAGAGGGGATCGAGCGCGGCGTGGCCGGGCTGGACGGCAGCCGCGAGGTGGTGCTGGAGGTGGAAGTGGCCACCTTCCACGCGCTGACCCAGAAGGCCCGCTATACGGTGGGCGGCACCCATGACATCAATTTCTGGCTGACCATTCGCGATGCAAGGACCGGGGAGGTGATCGAGCCGCGCCGCTATATTGACACTGACCTCAAGGCCCTGGGCGGTGTGGCGGCGATTGCCGCCGAGGCACATGGCGAGACCCAGAAGGTGCGCATCGAGGCGTTTCTGGCCGATTACATGCGCAACCTGCTGACCACGCCGCACATGATCCCGGCAGACCCGGCGCCGGCAGTGGCCCAGGCGGACGCGGCGCCGGCGCAGGGGTGAAAGTCCTGCTTGATGCCTGTGTGCTTTATCCCACGGTGATGCGGCAGGTGCTGCTGGGGGTGGCGCGGCAAGGGCTTTACCAGCCGCTGTGGTCGGCGCGGATCCTCGAGGAATGGGCGCGGGCGGCGGCGCGGCTGGGGGCCGAGGGCGAGGCGGTGGCGCGCGGCGAGATTGCGCTGATGGGCCGGGACTGGCCGCGGGCGCAGGTGCAGCCCAGGGCCGGTGACATGGCCAGGCTCTGGTTGCCGGATCCTGCTGACATTCATGTCCTGGCAGCCGCCATTGCCGGTTCGGCCGATCTGATCGTGACCGAAAACCGCGCCGATTTTCCCCGCCATATCCTGGCCGAGGAGGGGCTGGGGCGGGAAGGCGCGGATGCGTTCCTGCTGGGGCTGCATGCAAGAGCGCCGGCGCAGGTGGCGCGCGTGGCCGAAGCGGTGCGGGGGGAGGCCGAGCGCCTGTCGGGCGCGCCCTGGCCCATGCGCAAGCTGATGAAAAAGGCCCGGCTGCCGCGGCTGGGCAAGGCGCTGGAGCGGACGCTCTCCTGAAAAGTTTGCATATCCTGGGCTCAGAGCAATGCCGGTGCGGTTGGCGCGCTTTTGCCCATGTCGTGCAGGTCGAAAACCACAAGCCGGGGAGGAGGGGCGCCTGCATGGCTGGTCCGCAGTCAGAGGCTGTTCGCCCGGCCCCGCCGGGCAGCGCCTGCCTGCCCCCCGAGCAGGCGCTTTTGCGAGGGGACGTCTGGGCGCACTGGTCGGGTTTGATCGACTGTTTCCCACTCTGGACCGTTACACACCGCGCCAGCTCAGGCAGGCGCGGCCCTCTGTTTGCGCCTCGCTGGCCCTAAACGATTTCTGCATGGCCCGGGCTGAGCGCGCCATCAGCCCAGCCATTTTGCCTGGTTTTGCCGGATCGCGGCGATGCGGGCCTGGGTCCTGGGGTGGCTGAGCAGCCAGGCCGGGGCGCCGCTGCCCCCGGTCAGGGCGTCGAGCTTTTCAAACAGGCTGATTTGCGGCGCGGTGCCGATCCCGGCCTTGATCAGCAGCGCCGAGGCATAGGCATCGGCTTCGAATTCGTCGCGGCGGCTGATATGGGCCGCCAGCAGCGAGGTCAGCGCCCCGGCCAGCCAGCCGCCGATCCCGGGCAGCACCCGGTTGAACAGCATGGCCAGCCCGGTGCGCAGGGCGTTCTGGCCGGAAAAGTCGATCATCCGCCGGCGCGCATGGCCCAGGGCGACGTGGCCCAGCTCGTGGGCGATGACGCTGGCCAGTTCCTCGGGCGTCACCGCGCCGGCACGGTAGCGGTCGTAAAAGCCGCGGGTGATGAAAATGCGCCCGTCGGGGGCGGCCAGGCCGTTGATGGTGGGAACCTCGTAGATATGCACCCGCAGCCGCGGCAGATCCAGCGCCTGGGCCAGGCGGGCGGTCAGCTCCTGCAACCGGGGATCGGCCAGCGCGGTTGAACGCGCATCCAGCGCCCGCGCCGTGCGCCAGGCCGAAAAGTGATAGGCGACAAACCCGTAAAGGGCGGCCAGCAGCAGGGGCGTGAAGCGCAGCATGGCTCCTATATGGGGCGCGCGGGCGGCAAGAAAAGAGATTTCATGCCTTCGGCGAGGATATTTGCCAACAGAAGAAGCCCTCAGCTTTGCCAGCGGGCGGGCAGGGCGGTCAGCCCGCGAAAGGCCCAGCCGGTGAAGGGGGCCTCGCCGGTCAGTTCCAGCCGCTTGAGGCGCTCGAAGGCCATGGGCAGGGCCACCTCGCAGATCAGGGTGCGGGCGATCGAGGCCCCGGCGCAGAAATGCGGCCCGGCGCCAAAGGCCAGCGAGGCGCGGGTGTCGCGGGTGATGTCGAAGCGGTCCGGGTCGGGGAAATGTGCCTCGTCGCGGTTGCCGGAGCCATACATGAAGAACACCCGTTCGCCGGGGTCGAAGCGGATGCCGTTCACCGTGTCCGGGCGGGCGATCTCGCGCGGGCTCATCCCGATTGGCGAGATCCAGCGGGCATATTCCTCGAAGGCGTCCGACCAGGTGGCGGTGCCGTCCTCGATCAGGGCCATTTGTTCGGGATGGGTCAGCAGCGCCCAGATCACCCCGGAAATGGCATCGCGGGGCGCGTTCTGGGCGCCGGAAATGGCCAGCTTGAGATTGGCGCGGATCGTCTCTTCGGGCAGGCCGGCCTGCATCTGGATGCTGAGCAGGGAACTGTCCGGCGCCTGGGCCACCTCGCCCATGCGTTCGGTGATATGGGCGTCGATCGAGGCGGTGCAATCGTGGCAGCGGGCCTCGGTCTCCGGGTCGCCGGTATAATTGGCGATGCCGTCGATCATCCCCTGCGAGGTGCGGTCGATTTCCTGCCAGGACATGTTGAGAAGCCCGGTCACATGGCGCAGGGCGTGGGCCGCCACCGGCATGGCGAAATCGGCCACCAGGTCGCCCGCGCCGCGCGGCGCCAACTGGTCGAGCACGCGGGCGGTTTCGGTCTCGAAGGCGGCGCGCCAGTGGTCGCGCACGGTTTTCGGCGAAAAGGTGGGAAAGATGGCGCGGCGTTCGGCGGTGTGTTCGGGGGCGTCCTTGCGCATGACGTTTTCGCCCATCAGCCGGGTCATCAGCCCCTCGGGCTGGCGCGAGGAAAACACCTCGATCCGCTTTTCCTGCTCGAAAATGTCGTCGCGGCGGGTGAACAGGGTGGCGCCCAGCTCGGGGACAAAGGTGATCGGCGCCTCGGCGCGCATCCGGGCAAGCGCCGGATAGGGGTCGGCGGTAAAGGCTACCGGGTCGATATGGGTGACGGGGGCGTCAGACATGGGGTTCTCTCCTGTGCTTGAAAAGGGTGCGGCCGATCAGCACCGTGACCAGGCCCGCCGCAAGCGCGCCTGACAGGTTGCCCAGGATATCGGCCAGCGCGGTGATCTGGTCGGCAAAGGCAAAGCCCAGCCCGACATAGAGCGCGACCCAGGTGGCCTCGCCCAGGCTGTCCCAGAGCGCAAAGCGCCGCCAGCGCATGTCGCTGGCCCCGACCAGGAAGTTGACATAGGGGCCCAGCGGGCTGACCAGCCAGCGCGACAGATAGACCCCCGGCCCGCCCCAGCGGCGCGAGAAGGCGCGGGCCTTTTCCACCAGGGCGGCGCGCTTGGGGTGGCGGGCGATCAGCGCGGTGACGTGGCGTTCGCCCCAGCGGCCGATGGCAAAGCCGGCCTGGTCGCCCAGCAGCGCCCCCAGCCAGGCGGCAAGGGCCACATTGGTCAGGTCCAGGTCGCCAGAGGCGGCCAGGGCGCCGCCGGTCAGCATGATCAGCGACGAGGGCACCGGCAGCGCCAGGCAGGACAGGAATGTCGCGACAAACATCAGCGCCACCCCGTATTGCGGGACCAGGCCGAGCAGCGTTTCGGTCATTCCCCCGCCCCGCGCAGGGTCTGGGCGGCGGTGGCGATGCGCCGGGTCAGTTCCTCGAGCGTCATGCCCTTTTGCGCCGCGATTTCCCGCAGGCTGAGCCGCTGGCGGGGGGCCGGGTCAAGTTCCAGCGTCTGGGCCAGCAGGTCCGGCGGCAAATCCCACGAGCGCGCCACATAGCGCAGGGTCATCCACGGCTCCAGCGGCTGATCATGGTGGGCCGGGTTGGCCCAGTAGATGGTAAAGACGATGGTG
Organism: uncultured Aliiroseovarius sp.; assembly: GCA_964585355.1. GTDB lineage: Bacteria > Pseudomonadota > Alphaproteobacteria > Rhodobacterales > Rhodobacteraceae > JAAEUB01. The sequence goes on along the minus strand of CAZPDV010000079.1, from coordinate 1,167 downwards.
CGGATGGTGAACAGGACGGTCAGCGTTGCCGCCAGAAAGAAGGCCGTGGTCAGCACCGGGTGGGTTCGAAACAGGGTAGTGAGCTTGCGCATGGCAATCCTTCCTGCGGATCAGACAACAGGGAAAAGGGCCGGTTTGCAAGGGAGGTTTGGGACGTTCCGGAAGTTTCCGTCAAAACGCCAGGTGTAATTCGGGGCAGGGCAGCTGTGCCGGCGACAGGAAAGGCGGCATGGCGCCGACCGTATCAGTGCAACGATGATAGCCGGGGCTGCTCAAGCAGGCTCGCGGATCTCGGCGATCTGGTCGAACAGACAGTTCAGATCGTCGGGGCTTTGCCGGAACGGGTGCCGGGTATCGGCCTTGCGCGGCGATACCGGGGCGCAAGGCGCGCGGTCTGTCACGCAGCGTGCGGCGATGCGGGTCAGCCGGACGCGGCCGGGATCGGGCCGAGCGGCGGCTGGCTTGCGCTGGAAAAAACCGCCGATCAGCAGCAGGGTGCCCAGCAGCATGGCGTCGCGCAACAGCGCGCCCTGGCTGTGCATGTCGGCGCGCATGGCAAGCAGGGTGATGGCGGCCAGGACCAGGGTCGCCACCTGCATGTGTCGTCCGACCAGGATCAGCCACGCCGCGGCAAAAGTCACGATCGCATAGGCTGAGCCGGCATGAGGGGCGGGCAGGAGCGCCTCGAACAGCGCCCGCGCGCCCGGGTCGGACAGAACCCCCATGGCCTGCATCATGAAAAAGAGCGCAACCAGCACCCGCAGGCTTTCATGCCGGGGGCTGTAACGGGGCGTTTCCATCTTTTCCATCTTCTGTCCTTTCGCACAGTCATGGTCGTGTTCAGGCAACAGCTTGCTGCGCAAATCGGGCACAAATGCGGAGGCTTTGCGGTGCGGATGGACAGATTCCGGGGCAATCACCGGGCAGGGGGCGGATTGTTTCCGCTTCGGCCCCCGACGTTAACGGAAATGGCGGAAATCGGGCGCTTTGACCGACGGTCCACAACAAAAGGGGGCCGAAGCCCCCTCGATCCAGCCATCTGCCTTAGGCTAAGCAGGCGACTTTGATCAGCGTGCCGGGGTTTCGCTTCCACCGATAAGGAAATCGCCGCCCTTGTTCAGGTTCCAGGTCACGCCAAGGCTAAAGGAGCTCAGCCGCTGTGCCGGG
>CAZPDV010000078.1:6384-8083 GCA_964585355.1 uncultured Aliiroseovarius sp. | reverse complement strand
AGCCCCATCTTTTTCAGCATCCGATAGGTGTTGCGCTCGCTCATCCCCAGCACCTGGGCCAATTGCTTGCGGTTGCCGCCATTGGTATCGAGCAGCAGGCGGATATAGGTTTCGCGGATTTCCTCGAGCGTTGGCTGGTGGTCGAATTGCAGCGTCACCCCGGCCCTGGTCGCCGACGATGGCAGGCCGGGGGCGTGGCTGGGCAGGCCCAGATGTTCGGGGGTGATCTGCTCGGCGCCGGCGGACATGATCACGCCGCGCTCGATCGCATTGCGCAACTCGCGCACATTCCCCGGCCAGTCATGGGCGGTGAGCGCGTCGATGGCCGCCTCGGTCAGGCGCTTGTCCACCGCGCGGTGAAAGCTGCGGCTTTCCAGAAAGAACCGGGCCAGCACCGGCACGTCGCTCTTGTGGGTACGCAGCGGCTGCAACTGGATGCGCAGCGACGACAGCAGATAGAAAAGTTCGCTTTTGAACAGGCTGTGGGCGGCCATGGTTTCAAGATCGACCCCGGTGGCGGCCAGGAACCGCGCCGACGAAGGCAGGGCGGCGGTGGCGCCCAGCGGCCGATAGCTGCCGGTCTCCATCACCCGCAGCAATTTGGACTGCATCGCCGGGGTCAGCTTGTCGATGTCATTGAGAAAGATCGAGCCGGATCCAACCGCCGCGATCAGGCCCTCCTTCACCCGGCTGGCCCCGGCGTCGCGGCCGAACAGCTCGGCCTCGTCCAGGGTTTCGTCGCAATCGACCGCGATGAAACGGCCATTGGCGCGCGGGCTTTGTGCGTGCAGGGCGGCGGCCACCGTGCCCTTGCCGACCCCGCTTTCGCCGCAGATCAGAACCGGTGCATCGGCCTTGGCAAAGATCGAGACCAGCCGGCGGGTCTCGACCATTTCCGGGCTGTCTCCGACCAGTTCGAAAGGCATGTTCTGGCGCGCCTGGGCCTGCCAGAAGGCAAGGTCGCGCTTGAGCGTGACGGTCTCGAAAAACCGGGCCAGGGTCAGCTCCAGGCTCTGTGGCGAGACCGGCTTGACCAGAAATTCGGTGGCGCCGGCCTTGACCGCATCCACCGCCTGCGCAATCGAGCCATAGGCGGTCAGGATCATCACCGCGCAATATTCGCGCAGTTCGGGCAGAAAGGTCATGCCGTCGGTATCGGGCAGGCGCACATCCAGCAGCGCCAGGTCCGGGGTGAAGTCGCGCAGCACCTCCAGCGCCTGGTCGCGCGAGGCGGCGGCGCGGGCGGTATAGCCCAGCCGCTGGAGCTGATCGAGCAGCAGCCGGTTGAGGGTCTTGTCATCCTCGATCAGCAGGATCCGGTGCCGGGATTTTTCCATTACGACACTCCTTTCGGGTCGGGCCGGGCGGCGCCGGGTTCGGCGTCGGCATCGGGGAAATGCACCGCAAATTCACTACCCTGGCCGGGGGTGCTTTCGACGGTGATGCGCGCGCCATGGCGCTTGACGATGGCGCTGACGATCGACAGGCCAAGGCCGCGCCCGCTCGAGGCATCGGCGCGGCGCGACCAGAACGGCATGAAAATGTCGTTGAGATGCTCAGGCGCAATGCCCACGCCCCGGTCGCGCACCCGCAGCACCACCTCGCCGTTTTCGCGCCGGGCGGTGACCTGCATGGGGCCGCCTTCGGGCATGGCGTGAATGGCGTTCATGGCCAGGTTGATCACCAGCATGCGCAGGTC
>CAZPDV010000078.1:0-6284 GCA_964585355.1 uncultured Aliiroseovarius sp. | reverse complement strand
CGGGCATGGCGTGAATGGCGTTCATGGCCAGGTTGATCACCAGCATGCGCAGGTCACTGTCCGAACCCAGTATGCGCAGGCCCGGCGCGATCTCCACCTGCAGGTCGACACGGTGCTGGCGGGCTTCATAATGCAAAAGCGCCAGCACTTCGGGCACCAGCCTGTCGAGTTCGATCAGCGCATCGGGGCTGCCCTGCGGGGCGCTCAGCAGCAGAAGGGTGTCGGTGATGCGGATGCAGTTCTGGATTTCGGTCTGGATTGCATCGAAATAATCCAGATTGTCCAAGGGCTTGCCGGTCTCGATATCGGTCTTGAGCGCGCTCAGGCCCAGGTCGATCGACGATAGCGGGTTGTAGATCTCGTGCGCGACGCCTGCCGCCAACAGGCCGATCTCGCTCAGCCGTTCCTCGTGGGAAATGCTGGCCTGTGCATCGAGGTTTCGGATGCTTTCGACCACGCAGCGGGTTTGGACCCCGTTCACGACCATCTCGACCGGCGCCGAGGAAACCTCCACATGCAGCACGCTGCCATCGGCCCGCTGGAAGCGGTCCTTGGCGGTCAGGGCACTGCCTTCCTTCTGGCACAGCTCCACGACCGGGCAGCAGATCAGCGTATGCGCGCAGGGGCTGTCGCGGCCATGGCTGGAGCGGTAGCAGGGGCGCCCGAGCACCGTCTGCATGTGCTGACCCACCAGGTCGCAATAAGCGGCATTGGCCTTGAGGATGGTGAAATCCGGCGCGATTACCCGGATGCCGTCAGGCACTGCATCAATCAGCGCCTGCAGGAAATCGGTGGCTGCCTGCAATTCGTCATGGGCCAGGCTGAGCCGCTCGGCCATCTGGTTGAAGCTGCCTGACAGGCGGGCAATCTCGTCATGGCCGCGTGGGATGACCTTGGTTTCATAGGCGCCATCGGCCAGCGCCATGGTGGCCTGTTCGACCCGCGCCAGCGGCATCAGAACCAACCGGACCAGCGCATACCAGATGCCCAGGCTGACCGCCACGACGATGCCCAGCCCCAGCCCGGCCAGGGTGACCGCCGAGGCGCGTGCTTCGCGCCGGATGCTGGCGGCCTTGTAATCGACCACCAGGAGGCCGTTGATCGGATGCCGGGAAATCTGGCCATGGCAGGTCTGACAGGGGGGCTTGTTGTGGACCGGGTTGATGCTGCGCAGCACCTCGCCGGCCTGCGGGTCTTGCAGCAGCGTGGTCTGGATGGTGCGGCTGGTCAGGGCGGCGCGTGCCAGCGTCGGGTCGGTCAGGGCGCTCGCGGGCGCGGTATCCGAGGAAAACCGCACCTCGAGATCCGGGTTCAGGATCATCACCCGGGCAATGTCGTCCTGCCTGCCAAGATCGGCCAGGATCGACCTGAGCCCTGGAATGTCGCGTTTGAGCATGGCGTTTTCCAGCGCCGCCTGCAAAAGCCCGTTGATCTGCAGCGAGGCGCGGCGGTGCTCGGCCACCAGGCGGTCCTGATAGGCGCTGCTCAGCACCATCAGAAACAGGGCCGACATGGCGATCAGCAACCCGGCGATTGCCAGCACCAGCTTGCGCTGCAGGCTGGCGCCGATCCAGCGGTGGGCGTGCAATATCGGCGCGGGCAGGTTCAATCGAGCACCACGAACAGCTTTTTGTAATGCCCGGTCTGACGGCAGATGCGGCACAGCCCGTCGGCAGGCGGGGCGGGGGCGGTGGTGTGGCTGGGCACGCCACAGCCACGGCAGGTATATTCCGCAAGCGGTACACGGCAGGCGGCCGGGGCGGCGCCCGGTTCTGTCTGCTGTCCGATCGCAACCAACGAAACCGCCCCCTCGTCACAAATATCCACACACAGCCCACAACCGGTGCAGGCCGCAGGGTCGCTTTCATACACCAAAGTGCCATCTGGTGCCTTGATCATGGTCAAGGCTGCGTGCGGGCAGATATTGAGGCAATCGTCGCAGGCAGTGCAGCGTCCGGCGTCGATCTGCGGGGCGAAGGCGGTTGGAATGCCGGGTGGCAGGGCCTGAAACCGGGCCAGCGCCCCGGGGGCCGGTTCTGGCGGCGTGGTTTGCGTGGGCGCCGGGGCCACGGCCATGCGAAACAGGGCCCGGCGGCCGGCACTGGCGGGGCGTTCTGCGGCCCGGGCGCGGGCGTGGTCGAGCCACGCTTCGGTCTGGGCGGCGGTGGCGCGACGCAGGCGCATGGGATCAAGCCCGCGCGCGGTGGCCAGGAGGTTGAAATCCTTGAGCGCCCGCCGAACGGCAGGGGCAAGCGGTACCGGCGGGGCGCCACCGGCTCCGGCGATGTCTGCGGCCAGCCAGATCTCGCGCTGCCCGGCCAGCCACAGCCGCGCCAGACGCGCCAGCCCCAGCGTGGCGATCGGGGCCAGCCAGGGCGGCCCCTTGGCCAGCGGGTGGGTGTGATCCGGGGCGAAGCGCGCCATGTCCGGGCGCGCCGGCGCCGCCGTTGTGGCATCGGTGTCGGGGGGAGCCAGGTCAAAGACCTGCTCCGGGCAGGCGGCAATGCAGGCCCCGCAGCGGGTGCAGGCGGCAAGGTCCGGCACCGGCCCGCCAATTCCCAGCGCAATCGCGCCCTGCGGACAGGCCCGGGCGCAGGCGTCGCAACTGGCCTCGAGCAGCAATTCGCGCGCGCACGCGGCCGCCGCCCATGTCAGCCGGGGGGCATCGGGCGCGGTCACCGCCTACCAGCTTTCGCTGACGCCGGGCATATAGGCCACGTCCTGCTCCAATTCACGCAATGAATAGGGCACGACCGCCTCGCCCTCATCAGGTACCCAGCGCGGCTCTGAGGTGATCTGCTCGAGCGCGTCGCGCAGGGTTTCGAGATAGGCGCCGCTCAGCCGGGCAACCGCGACATAAAACGGCTGCTCGCAGCGCTCGGCCATCAGGGCAAGGAAATGCGGCATCCAGACCAGGATATGCCGGTCCATGAACCGGGCCGCATCGCGGGCCGCGTCCTCGGTGCCGAGGGTCAGAAGATGGGCGACAAACTGAAGCTCGTGCACGATGTGATCGTCCGGGCGGATGCGCCATTCGGGCACGCTCAGCCCATAATGTTCATACCATTCACGCACCGCGAACATCGGCTCCTGGCGTTCAAGTTTCTCTTCGGTCAGCCAGACGCTGCCGGTGGGCGCAATCCGATAGCCGTGGGTCAGATAGACATCGGCATATTCCGCGGCCAGCAGGTCCAGCGTGGCCGCGTCCACCGGCCGGGGAAGGGCCGCCAGCGCCCGGCCCAGTTCCGACGGCGCCGGCCCGTCGATCAGCGCCGCAAACAGCCCGGCCGCATCGCTTTCGCGCAAGCCCTCGATCAGGGGCGCATCGGCCTCGCGGTCATGCAGGCGGATCAGCAGGGCAAGGCCGGTGGCAAGCGGGCCGAGCGGGGCAAGGGCATCACTCATCGGCAATCTCCGCCCTGGAATGGGGCACGAAGCGGATCGAGGGGTTGGTCAGCTCCGGGTCGGCCATGGATTTGACCTGCCGCACCAGGTGGTCGTTCGGCCCGACCGCCTTGGTTTCAAACGCGCCCGCGTCGATCTGGTCGATCGGCCCGACATCCAGAACCCGCATCATGCAGGCGGCGACGCAATAGGGGTCGCGCCCGGCCTCCAGCTCGTCAATGCACATGTTGCATTTCTTGACCACGTTTTCGTCCGGGTCGAATTGCGGCGCGCCATAGGGGCAGGCGGCCTCGCATTTGCGACAGCCGATGCACAGGGTCGAGTCGATATCGACCACGCCGTTGTCCTTGCGCTTGAAGATCGCGCCGGTGGGGCAGGCGGGCAGGCAGGCGGGCTCGGCGCAATGGTTGCAGGACATGTTGATCTTGAAGGCAAAGACGTTGGGGAAGGTACCGCCTTCGATATATTGCACCCGGCGAAAGCGCGGGCCGGCATCCAGGCCGTTCTTGTCCTTGCAGGCCATCTCGCAGGCGCGGCAGCCGATGCAATCCACGTTGTTGTGGATGAAGCCCATCTGCATGTCCGGCACGACGGGCGTGTAGCCTTCGCGCTTGATCCGCGCTGCATTTTCCCTGATCCGGGCCTTGTCTATGGTGTTTGCCATTGTTTTTACTCCCGAATTACATGTCGCGGCGGAAAACGTGGGACCGGGCGGTGGCGAGCTGGTCCCAGCCGGGGCGGTGTTTGAGGGTGGATTTGCGGATGTCGCACAGCACCGTGTTATAGGCAAAGCCGCCGGCCGGGCTGGGCTCGTCCTTGGTCAGGAAGTCCGGGTTGCCGGCCCGGTCCACCCCGTTTTCGTCCAGGTCCATCCAGGCGCCTTCGTGCAGAACCAGCACACCGGGCATCAGGCGTTCGGTCACATAGACCGGCGTCACCACCTTGCCGCGATCGTTCCAGATCTCGATGATGTCGCCCATCTGGATGCCCAGCCGCCGCGCGTCCGAGGCGTTCATGGTGGTTTCCTGGCTGAAGGTTTCGCGCAGCCAGGGGATGTTGTTGAAGATCGAGTGGGTGCGCCAGCGCGGATGCGGGCTGACCAGGTGGAACGGGAATTTCTTGGCCAGCGGGTGGTTCAGGCCTTCCCACGGTTCGATCCATTTCGGGATTGCCGGGATGTAATAGCCATATTGGGTGCGGGTCCAGTCCGTGATCTCGGCCAACTGGCCCGAGAAGATCTCGATCTTGCCGGAATAGGTCTGGAACGGCTTGCCGTCCTCGATCTGCTCGCGAAACGCCACATGCGGCTTGTCGAAGGTGAACTTGTAAACCCCGCGTTTCTTGAACTCCTCCCAGGACCAGGGCACGCCCTGATGGTGCTGCACATTGGCCCACCAATCCATCAGATATTGCTCATCCACCCAATCGGGATTGTTGAAGTAATCCCGGTTGGCCTTGGGGTTGTAGCGCGGGCCAAAGCCCAGGCGGTAGGCCAGCTCGGTGAACACCTGAAAGTCGGTCTTGCTCTCGCCCATGGGCTCGATCACCTTGGGGCGGTGGATGTAATAATGCCCCTTGTACCAGGGCAGGGCCACGTCGTGGCGCTCGAAATGGGTGGCGATGGGCAGCAGGTAGTCGGCCCAGATGCCGGTGGGGGTGATGGTGCTGTCCATGCAGACCAGCAGGCTCTCGCCCTCGCCATAGCTATCGAGCTTGCGCACCGCCTCGATTTCCTTGTTGATATTGGTGAGCTGGTTGAACCAGTCCGAGCCCTGCCAGAAAATCCCGCGAATGTTGGGGATCATGCCGTCGGTCGGGTCCTGGCGCGGCCACAGGCCGATTTCCTCGCGCCGCACATTGGGATAGTTCAGCACGCAATGCGCCCAGCGGTCGGACTTGATCGCCGCGTACCAGACATTGGCGTATTCGTCATAGGGATAGGCCACGCCCTCGGCGTGCCAGCCCTTGCCGACGCCTTCGGCACAACCGCCCAGCTTGCCGATATTGCCGGTCATTGCCTGAAGCGCATTGGCCATGCGGGCATATTGTTCGCCATACGCGTTGCGCCCCGGCGCCCAGCTTGCCTTGAGCGCGGCGGGCTTGGTGGTGGCGTACATGTCGGCCAGCTTCCTGATATCTTCGGCCGCCACGCCGCAGATTTCCGCCGCCCATTCCGGCGTCTTGGCCACCCCGTCGCTGTCGCCCATGATATAGTCGCGAAAGCTTTCCTGCCCCTTGGCCCAATCGGGCATGGTGCCGGGGTCCATGCCCTGCACGAACCGGTTGATGAAGTCCTGATCCTGCAGGTTGTTGGCAAAGATGTAATGCGCCATGCCGGCCATCATCGCCGCATCGGTATTGGGCTTGATCGGGATCCACCAGGCGTCATAGGCGGCGGCGCTGTCGGTATATTGCGGGTCAACCAGCACGAACTTGCAGCCGTTCTGCTTGGCCTTGCGCATGTAATAGAACGTGTTGCCGCCGTGGAAGGTATAGGCCGGGTTCCAGCCCCACATGACGATCAGCTTGGAATGCATGAAGGCATCGTCTTCGTTGCCGTCCTGAATGGTGCCGTAATTGATCCGGCTGGCGAAGGTGGTCGCCTGATAGGACGGCACCGACCAGGAATTGGTGCGGCAGCCGAACATGCCCAGGAACCGGCCCAGCAGCCCCTCGATCTGGTCCGACTTGTGCAGAACCCCGTAAGAGGCGCCGGCATAGGACTGGTCCAGCAGCGCCGTCGGCCCGTAGGTATTTTTCAGATAGGTCATGCGGTTGGCAATGTCGCTCAGGGCCTCGTCCCAGCTGACCCGCTTGAACTTGCCCTCGCCACGCTTGCCGACCCGCTTCATCGGATAGAGCAGGCGCTCGGGCGAATA
>CAZPDV010000077.1:0-8089 GCA_964585355.1 uncultured Aliiroseovarius sp. | reverse complement strand
GGAACAGATAGGATTGTTCGTTGTTGAACTTGGCCGAGCCCAGCCAGTACACGCTGTCAGGGCCGCTTTCGTCGCGGATCGCCTGCATCTTGTCGCCGATCTCGTTGATCGCCTGCTCCCAGGAAATGCGCTTCCACTCGCCGTTTTCCTTCTTCATCGGGTATTTCAGGCGCCGCTCGCCATGGGCGGCCTCGCGGGTGGCCGCGCCCTTGGCACAATGGCCGCCAAGGCTGAAGGGGCTGTCATAGCCCGGCTCCTGGCCGATCCAGACCCCCTTGTCGAGCTCGGCCATCACCGTACAGCCGACCGAGCAATGGGTGCAGACCGACTTGACGGTCGTGAGCGCCGGGGCCATGGCCTCTTCGGCGCTGGCCTGGGTGACCGAGCCCGCCGTGGCGCCGATCGCCGCCAGCCCGCCAATGGCAAGGCCAGAGCCCTGCAAAAATTTGCGCCGGTCAACCGTGGTCTGTGAAATTTCCGAAATCAGGCCGGTCCGCTGGGGGCGTCTCGCTACCCCGTTGGTCTTTTTCCTGAGCATGTGCTTCTCCTTGTTGGACATCGTGGCGACAGGGCCGCCATGCTGAACATGTGCCGGAAGGGCCGGGTCGGGCGGTCGGGCGTCTCGCTACCAGTTGCCCTGCCCCGGATCATCCGGTGGCGCGCCTCAGAACCTGGCGGCCTGGTAATAGGTCAGAACCTGGGCGGGGGTGCCGGTGCTGGCGCTGCTGACGCCGGCGGTCTCGGCCGCGGCGGCCGGGCTGGCGCTGGCAACCGCCGCCACGGCCGGCGCGCTGACCACGGCGAGCGTGAGAAACTCGCGGCGCGAAGGGGTTTCGCCCTTGTCGTTTCTTTCCATTCATCTTCTCCCTTGTTGCGGGCCTCGGGCCCGGTTGCATCCGCGCAGGCTCAGCCCGCGCCCATCCTGAACGCTTCGCGCTCGATCTCGATAAAGGCGCTGCCGGCGGCCCCCACCGCGGCATAGAAAACGCTGCTTTGCGCCACCTCCAGGTCGGCCAGGAAATGCCCGGCCCAGGGCGCAATATGCCGGTTGAAAAATTCCTGCTGCCGTTCCAGCGGCACCGGCGCGCCAAAGCGGCCGCGGATCAGGCCCGCCATCATCTCGAACAGGCTGGCAATGTTGTCCTCGGGCTCGAACCGGTTGGGGGCGCGGCTGATGCGCAGGGCGGCCATGTCCCTGCGCAGGGTCGCCAGCGGCTTTTCGTTGAGAAACCCGGTCAGATAGAAGCTGGCATAGGGCAGAAGCTCGCCCCGGCCGATGCCGATGAACAGGGTGGTGAACTCGCGCTCCACCTGCGGCGCGCGCATGGCGCCGGCCACCCTGGCCATGGCGTTGATCGCCTGGCCCAGCGGCGTGTCGTCGCCCTCAAGCGCGGCGGTGCGCTCCAGCAATGCCTGCTCCGGCGGCGCGGCCAGCAGCGCGCCCAGGAAATCGTACATGTCGGCGCGCAGGGCGTCTTCTTCGGCAATGGCGATCTGTTCGGCCACGGTCATGCGGGCTCCCTGTTCTGGTCGGGGGTGCGGTCGGCCGGCGCATCGTCAAAGACAAAGCGCATCCGGCGCGGCGCGCGGGCGGCGGGCGGGGCGGGCACCGGCGCGGCCCCGGCGGTTTCGGTTTCGGTTTCGGGTTCTGTTTCGGTTCCGGTTTCGGGGGCGGGCGTGGAGCCGGCCTCCGGTTCGGCCCCGGGTTCGGCCGCCGCCACCGGCGCGGCCTCGGCGTCCGGCGTCAACAGGCCACGCCCCACCCTGTAGGCGGTCGCCACCACCGCCCCGGCGGCGCTTTCCGGCATGGTGAAATCCTCGCCATACTCCACCAGCCCGTCCACATTGGCCAGCGCCGGGTTGGTCCGCCACAGCTTGCGCAGGGCCCGGCGGCGCAGGCGCTCGGGCACTTCCCGTTTCAGAAAGGCGGCGAAATCGTCGCCCGGCGCCAGGCTGTCCGGGTCGGGCAGGTTCAGCTCCGCGCAAAGCTCGGCATCGGTCTTGTCCGCCGCCGCCGCTTCCGCCGCCGCCACCTGGGCCAGGCGGGCCTCGCGGGCCTCGGCCTCGGCCACCCGCGCCTTGCGGCGCGACCACGCATCCCCCCTGCCCGCGCCCCGGCTCATCCGCGTGCCTCCCGCCTGAGCCCCGGCGCAGAATAGACATCCGCCGCCTTGGCGATGCGCGCATCGCCCACCCCGGCCTCGACCGCATCCACCTTCTGCTTGTCCCGGCGGCGCTTGACGAATTTCTCTTCCTTGAAATGGGCGCTGGTGAAATCGTTGATCCAGGCCGCCAGCGCCGGCGGCATCGGCACCGCCTCGACCAACTCCTCGCCGGTATCGGCATAGTCCTGCGCTTCATAGGGCGAGGCCGTGACCAGCCGCACCGCCACCCCGCGCTCGGCATTGCCGGTGCGGTCGAGCACCACGAAAATGCTGGGATGGGTCGCCGACAGGCCGGTGCGATAGGCCTCGGCATCGGCGCGGTGCAGCTCCAGCGGCACGGTCGCCACGTGATACTCCACCGCCTCGCCATCGCGGCGCAGCTCGTGCCAGTCGCGCGCCGGCGCCCCCGGCAGCACCGCCACCGCGCTCCAGGCGAACCGGGCCCAGCGGGTCACGCCCGGCACCCGGCGCACCACCACGCCCAGCGGCATCGAGATCACCTTCTGCGTCACCTGTCCTGTCATCCAATGTGCTCCCTGCCCGCAGATTGCATGCGATTCTGCCCACCACAAAGGGAAATTGACCCCGGCCGGCGATATTCCCGGCGGCGCCGAAAAAGCTGGACATTTCGTCCAGCCCCTGGCGCCGCCACCGGCCGGTTTCGGACACTTTGTCCAGCCGGTCAAAACTGACGTTTTTGCTCGGGATTCACGCCGCCCGCAAAATTCCGAATCACCCTTTACCGCCGGCGAAATCCCTGCCTAAGTGAAGGCCGGGGGCGGCGCCGGCCACCGGCACCGCCGCATCGCGCGCCACCACAGGCCGCGGCGATGGCGAAGGCGAAAGAACGGGGGGAAAACGGGGGAAACATGGCCAAGCGATTGATTTTATGTGATTGCATGCACAGCCAGACGCTCGACCCGGGGGCGCTCGAAGCCGCGACCGGGCTGAAATGTTCGCGCCTTTACACCGCCCTTTGCAGCGGCGAGACGGCCCGCGCCGCCCAGGAAATTTCCCGCGGCGAGGCGCTCATCGCCTGTCAGCAGGAGGCCGCCCTGTTCGAGGAAATCGCGGCGGAAACCGGGGCCGAAATCGCCGGCTTCGTTGACCTGCGCGACCGCGCCGGATGGTCCGAGGCAGGCGCGCAGGCGACCCCGAAAATGGCGGCGCTGGTGGCCGAGGCGGGGCTGGCGCGCCCGGCGGAAAAGACCTTCGACATCACCTCGCACGGGCGCTGCCTGATCCTGGGGGGCGAGGCCCAGGCGCTGGACGCGGCGGCGCAGCTGGCCGAGCTGCTGGCGGTCACGGTGCTGCTGGACAGCCCGCCGCAGGAGCCGGTTCTGGACCGCCGTTTCGAGGTGATCTGCGGCCGGCTCAGCCGTGCCAGCGGGGCGCTTGGCGCCTTTTCGGTGGAAATCGACGGGCTGCGCCAGATGCTGCCCGGCGGCCGCGTTCCCGGCTTTTCCGAGCCCCGCGACGGCGGCCGCTCGGATTGCGACCTGATCCTCGACCTGCGCCGCGAGCCGCTGTTTTCCGCCCCCGACAAGCGCGACGGCTACCTGCATGCGCAGCCCTCGGACAGCCGGGCGGTGGCGGCGGCGATCCTCAAGGCCAGCCAGCTGGTCGGCACCTTTGAAAAGCCGCTTTACGTGCAGACCGCGCCCGAATTGTGCGCCCATGCCCGCAGCGGCATCACCGGCTGCAGCCGCTGCCTCGATGCCTGCGAAACCGGCGCCATCCGGCCCGAGGGCAACCACGTCACCGTTGACCCGGCCATCTGCGCCGGCTGCGGCGATTGTTCGGCGGTCTGCCCCTCGGGGGCGATCAGCTTTGACGCCCCGCCCTTTGCCGACCTGCTGCGCCGGCTTGAAACCCTGGCCTCGACCTATCGCAAGGCCGGGGGAAAGGCGCCGCGGCTGCTGCTGCATGACGGGGGATATGGCGCTGAAATGATTGCGCTTTCTGCCCGGCTCGGGCGCGGGCTTCCGGCCGATCTGATCCCGCTTCAGGTGGCGTCCCTGCCCGCCATCGGCCATGCCGAAATGCTGGCGGCGCTGGGGGTGGGCTTTGCCTGTGTCGGGCTGCTGCTTTCCCCCGGCACCGAGCCCGAGACCATCACCCGCGAGGCCGCCCTTGCCATGGCCATTGCCGGCGACGGGCGCATCCGCATTGCCGTGCCCGGCGACCCCGAGGCGCTGGAGGCCGAGATGTGGGGCTATCAGGCGGCACCGCCGGTTGCCACGCCGATCCTGCCCATGGGCAGCCGCCGGCAGGTGACCCGCCTGGCGGCACGCGCGCTTCACCCCGCGGCCACCGCCCCCCTGCCCCTGCCCGAGGGCGCGCCCTATGGCCGGGTGGTGGTGGATAGCGATGCCTGCACCCTGTGCCTGTCCTGCGTCGGCCAATGCCCGTCCGGCGCCCTGGCCGACAACCCCGACCGGCCGCAGCTGCGGTTTCAGGAGGATGCCTGCCTGCAATGCGGCCTGTGCAGCCGGGCCTGCCCGGAAGGCGCGATCACGCTGGAGCCGCGGCTCGACCTGTCCGACGCGGCGCTGGCCCAGCAGGTGCTGCACGAGGAAGAGCCGTTCGAGTGCATCGAATGCGGCAAGCCCTTCGGGGTGCGCGCCACCATCGAGCGGATCAGCGCCCAGCTTGCCCACAAGCACCCCGCCTTTGCCTCAAGCGCCCAGGCGCGGCTGATCCGCATGTGCGACGATTGCCGGGTGCAGGCGCAATATGGCGGCAGCGCGGACAGCAACCCGTTTCAGTCCGGTGAGCGCCCGCGCCCGCGCACCACCGATGACTATTTCTCGAAACGCCGGGACCACTGATGCGGCTCGACCGGCGCGAAGGCGGCTCAGCGCGTCCTGAGCGGCGCCCCCAGATCGGCGGCGGGCACGCTGGCGACATAGGCCAGCAGCGCCTCGAACGCCTCAAGGCTCAGCGCCAGCGGCTCGATCGCGGGCGGGTGCGATTCTTCAAAAGGCGGGGTCACCCCGGTGATCTGGGTGAAGCCCGGATGCGGCGGGCGGGTGTAATAGGTGGAAAAGCGCTCGCGCCAGTCGGGCAAGGCGCGCAGCACCCCGAAAGAGGGGGTCGAGCCGATCCCGGCCATGCGGTTGCGCGGCCCCACCACGTGGCAGCGGCCGCAATTGCGATAGGCGACCTTTTCGCCCAGCGCCGCATCGCCTTCGGGCAGGGGCGCCTCCTCGGGCGTGGCGGCGCGATAGACCACGGTGAATACCGGCGCGCCATCCTTGCGAAAGGCGGCAAGGGTGCGCTGGCCGATCTCGGAATAGAGCCAGTCCAGCAGCCGCGCCGCCGGGCCATCCGCCGGCGCCGCGCCGGTCAGCCGCGCGCCATAGATGCCGCCCGGCCCCTCGATCAGCGGCGGCGCCGCGCCATCGCCCACGAACAGCAGCTGGGCGGCATCGGGGCTGTCCACCAGCCGCACCGGGATCTGGGTCTTCAGCTTGAAGCGCGGCAGCGCATGGCGCAACAGCCCGCTTTCCCTGAGCGCCGGCGCGGCATAGAGTGTGACCTCGCCGGGGGGGCCGGCAAGCGCCGCCACCGGCACCAGCAAGGCCAGAAGGAAAACCGCATGGATCAATCGCATGGGCTCTTTTGTGACGGGCCGCATCGCCCGCGTCAATCCCGCGAGGTGGCGCCATGGAGCTGACCCGCGAAGCAGTGCTGGCGGCCCTGGCCGGGGTAAGGACGCCGGCGGGGGACGACATCGTGTCGGCCGGGATGGTGCGCGCGCTGGTCATCGACGACGGCGCGGTGCGCTTCGTGCTCGAGGTGCCGGCGGGCGCGGCCGAGGCCATGGAGCCGGTGCGCGCCGCCGCCGAGGCCGCCCTGCGCGCCCTGCCCGGTGTGCGCGCGGCAACCGTGCCGATGACCGCCCCCGCCGCCGCCCCGCAGGCCCCGCCCGACCTTGGCACCCGGTCGCAGGCAGGCGCCCCGGCCGGGCCGCCGCCGCTTGCCGATGTGGGGCGCGTGCTTGCGGTGGCCTCGGGCAAGGGCGGGGTCGGCAAATCCACGCTTTCGGCCAATCTTGCCTGCGCCCTGGCCGCCGAGGGGCGGCGCGTGGGGCTGCTGGATGCCGATGTTTTCGGCCCGTCGCAGCCGCGCATGCTGGGGATCACCGGGCACCCGACCTCGCCCGATGGCACCACCATCATTCCGCTCAGAAACCACGGCGTTACCATGATGTCGATCGGGCTCATGACCCGCGAGGACGAGGCGGTGGTCTGGCGCGGGCCGATGCTGATCGGGGCGCTGGGGCAACTGATCGGCCAGGTGGCCTGGGGGGCGCTTGACGTGTTGATCCTGGACCTGCCGCCGGGCACCGGCGACGTGCCGATGACGCTGGCGCAAAAGGCGCGGATCGACGGCGCCATCGTGGTCTCGACCCCGCAGGACGTGGCCCTGCTCGACACCCGCAAGGGCATTGACATGTTCAACAAGATGAAGGTGCCGGTGATCGGCATGGTGGAAAACATGTCCACCCATATCTGTTCCAATTGCGGCCACGAGGAACACACGTTCGGCCATGGCGGGGTGGCGCGCGAGGCAGCCCGGATCGGGGCGCCGCTGCTGGCGGAAATCCCGCTGGATATCGACATTCGCCGGGCTGCCGATGCCGGCGCGCCGGTGGTGGTGGCCAAGCCGGACAGCGCCCAGGCCCGGGCCTTTCGCACCCTTGCCCGGCGGCTGATCGAGGAGGGCGCGGCATGAGCGACGACACGCTGTTCGAGACCCCCGAGCCGCTGCGCCTGCCGCCCCTGATGCAGGGCGAGGAACTGAGCGCCGGCGACCCGTTCACCAAGGCCTGCGCCCGGGCCATGCTGGGCTGTGACAGCGGGCTGGTGATCTGGCAGATCACGCCCGAAAAGCTGCGCGCGGCGCTGGTGCTGGCGCCCGAAACCGCGCTGGCACAGGCGATGGCGGCGCTGCCGGCCTGCGCGGTCGGCTTTCAGAACGCCCTGGGCGCGCTGGCGCCGCCGGAAGTGGCGGTTTTCCTGGGCTGGGACGGGGCGATCTGGGTCAATGGCGCGCGCGCCGGGCGGCTGCGGGTGGCGGCCTCGACCGAGGCGCCGGAGCGGGTGCCCGACTGGCTGGTGGTGGGGCTGGAGGTGCAGCTGATCCCGCGCGGCGACGAGGAGGGGGGGCTGGATGCCAGCCGCACCTCGTTGATCGAGGAGGGCTGCGGCGATGTGGCGCCGCTGCGCCTGCTGGAAAGCTGGGCCCGGCACACGCTGGTCTGGCTGAGCCGGCTCGAAGGCGACGGCCCGGCGGCGCTGCACCGCGAATGGCGCGGCCTGGCGCATGGGCTGGGCGAGGGCATGGAGCTGATGCTGGGGGGCGAGGCGCTCTCGGGGGTATTCCTGGGGATCGACGAGGATTTCGGCGCGCTCCTGCGCCGGGGCGAAGAAACCCGGCTGATCGCGCTGACCGCGCTGCTGGAGGCCACGCCATGAAACTTGCCCGCACCCTGCAACTGGATGAAAGCGACGCGCAGGTCTTTCACCGCACCGCCGCGGCCGGGGAATGGGCGGTGGCCGGGGGGTTCGAGTTTTCGAACTGGACCGAGGCCGACCTGACCGGCAAGGCACGGCAGGAATTTGCCAATGGCTGGCTGGGGTTGGAGAGTTTCGGCCGGGCGACATTGGTGGCGGTGGCCCGGATCACCCCGGCCGAACGGGCCGCGCTGGAGGAGACCCTGGCCGCGCATTTCGTGACGTTTTACGGCGCGCCGTCGCCGGAGGTGGCCCTGCCGGTGGCGCGCGAAGAGATCGCGCATATGGCCGAGCTGTGCGACGGGCTTGACGAAGGCACCATGCTGGCGGTGTCGCGCGAATTGACCGACGCGGGATTGCGCGAGCGGTTTCAGGTGCTGGAAAGCGCCCCCGCCGACCTGG
>CAZPDV010000076.1:0-8098 GCA_964585355.1 uncultured Aliiroseovarius sp. | reverse complement strand
CGGTTGAAAAACGGGCGATCCGCCAATCGGTGCTTTCGGCCGGCGCACGCCGCGCCGGGCTGATCGCCGAACCCATGGCGGCCGCCATCGGCGCCGGCATGCCGATCACCGATCCCACCGGCAACATGGTTGTCGATATCGGCGGCGGCACCACCGAAGTGGCGGTGCTGAGCCTGGGCGACATCGTTTATGCGCGCTCGGTGCGGGTGGGGGGCGACCGCATGGACGAGGCCATCGTCAATTACCTGCGCCGGCAGCAGAACCTCTTGGTGGGCGAGACCACCGCCGAGCGGGTCAAGACCTCGATCGGCACCGCCCGCATGCCCGATGACGGGCGCGGCGCGGCGATGATGATCCGCGGGCGCGACCTGCTGTCGGGCATCCCCAAGGAGATCGAGATCACCCAGGCCCAGGTTGCCGAGGCCCTGGCCGAGCCGGTGCAGCAGATTTGCGAGGCGGTGATGACGGCGCTGGAGACCACGCCGCCGGACCTGGCCGCCGACATCGTTGACCGGGGGGTGATGCTGACCGGCGGCGGCGCGCTGCTGGGCGAGCTGGACCTGGCCCTGCGCGAGCAGACCGGGCTGGCCATTTCGGTGGCGGACGAGAGCCTGCATTGCGTCGCGCTGGGCACCGGCAAGGCGCTGGAATACGAAAAGCAGTTGCGCCATGTGATCGACTACGACAGCTGAAGCCGAAGGGCGCGCGCGCCTTTCGCAAGGGGGCCATTTGGCGAGAGACCGCGGCAGAAGCCATGAATATACCCGCCCGATCCGGCGCATCCTGATCGGTATTCTGGTGGTGGTGCTGTTCGCGGTTTTTCTGCTCTGGCGGATCGACAGCCCCAGGGTCGAACGCTTTCGCGCCCAGCTGGTGGACCGGGTGGTGCCCAATTTCGACTGGGCGCTGGTGCCGGTGACCAAGCTGGTGGGGATGGTCGAGGGCTTTCAAAGCTACAACCGGATTTATGAGCAAAATCAAGAGCTGAGGCGCGAGCTTCGGCAGATGCGGGCCTGGAAGGAGGCGGCGCTGCAGCTGGAGCAGGAGAACGCCAAGCTGCTTGACCTGAACAATGTGCGGCTGGATGCGCGGCTGTCTTATGTGACCGGCGTGGTGCTGGCCGACAGCGGCTCGCCGTTTCGGCAATCGGTCATCCTGAACATCGGCGCGCGCGACGGCATCCTGGACGGCTGGGCGGCGACCGACGGGCTTGGGCTGGTCGGGCGCATTGCCGGGGTGGGCGCGCGCACCAGCCGGGTGATCCTGCTGACCGACAGCAATTCGCGCATTCCGGTGACGATCCAGCCTTCCGGTCAGAACGCGCTGATGAATGGCGACAACAGC
The DNA here is from genome assembly GCA_964585355.1 of uncultured Aliiroseovarius sp. Taxonomy (GTDB): domain Bacteria; phylum Pseudomonadota; class Alphaproteobacteria; order Rhodobacterales; family Rhodobacteraceae; genus JAAEUB01. The sequence continues at coordinate 6,754 of CAZPDV010000076.1, read as the reverse complement.
GCCTTTCCGGTGCTCGAGTTCATCGAGAATGCCGACAAGGTGCGCGCCGGTGACCGGGTGGTGAGTTCGGGCGATGGCGGGGTGTTCCCGCCGGGCCTGCTGGTGGGGCATGTGGTGCAGGGGCCCGACCGCCGGTTCAGGGTGCGGCTTGCGGCCGATTACCAGAGGCTGGAATTTCTGCGGGTGCTGCGCAGCCTGCCGGGCGAGCGCATCGTCGATCCCGGCGCGCTGATCGCGCCCGAGCGCCGGCCCAACCTGTTGCCGCCAGAGCCGGCGGCGGATGCGGGCGCGGAGGCGGCGGCGAGCGGAGAGCCCGGCCAATGATCGACCCGCTGACATTTCGCCGCTGGTTTTACCGGCTGCTGCTTGTGCTGCTGGCGGCGGGCATTACATTCATACGCATGTTGCCGCTTTCCACCCTTCCCGCCGCGCTGCCGGGGCCGGATCTGTTGCTGGCGCTGGTATTTGCCTGGGTCTTGCGCCGCCCGGAATATGTGCCCGCGGCCCTGGTGGCGCTGATCTTTTTCCTGACCGACATGCTGATGCAGGCCCCGCCCGGCCTGCGCGCCGGGCTGGTGGTGATGGGGCTTGAATTTCTGCGGGTGCGGGCCAGCGGGGCGCAGGACCGATCGTTTCTGATGGAATGGGGGCTGGTGGCCATGGTCATGGCCGCGATCCTGCTGGGCGAGCGGTTGGTCCTGGCGGTGTTTCTTGTCGAACAGGTCAGCTTTGGCAAGGAAGTGCTGCGGCTGTTGATGAGCGTGGCGCTCTATCCGCTGGTGGTGGCGGTGTCGGTGTTCGTGCTGGGAGTGCGGCGGGTGATGCCGGGCGAGGCCGATGCGCTGAGGCAGGGGCTATGAAGCGCAGCCCGGCAGATGTGGCCATCAGCAACCGCACGGTGTCGCGCCGGGCGCTGATGGTGGGCGCGCTGCAACTGGGCATGGCCGGCGCGCTGGTGGCAAGGATGCGGTTCCTGCAGGTGGACGAGGCCGACAAGTACCGGCTGCTGGCCGATGAAAACCGGATCAATATCCGCCTGATCCCGCCGGCGCGCGGCCTGATCTATGACCGGCATGGGGTGCTCCTGGCCGGCAACGAGCAGAATTACCGCATCGTCATGGTGCGCGAGGATGCCGGCGACCTGGATCTGGCCGTGGCCAAGCTGGGGGAGCTGGTGGCGCTGGACCCGGAAAAGACCGAACAGGCGCTCAAGGAAATGCGCCGCCGCTCGCCTTTCGTGCCGGTGACCATTGCCGACCGGGTGAGCTGGGAGGAAGTGGCGCGGGTGGCGGTGAATGCGCCGACCTTGCCGGGGATCTCGCCGGATGTGGGGTTGAGCCGGGTCTATCCGCTGGACAAGGATTTCGCCCATGTCGTGGGCTATGTCGGCCCGGTCAGCGACTATGACCTCAAGCGGCTGGACGACAACGACCCGCTGTTGCAGATCCCACGCTTTCAGGTGGGAAAATCCGGGGTCGAGGCCAGGCTTGAGCGCGCCTTGCGCGGCACGGCCGGCACCCGGCAGATCGAGGTGAACGCGGTCGGGCGGGTCATGCGCGAGCTTGACCGCAAGGAGGGGAAATCCGGCAAGAACGTGCAGCTGACCGTGGATCAGAGCCTGCAGAACTTCGTGCAGGCGCGCCTGGCGCTGGATGAGGAAAGCGCCTCGGCGGTGGTGATGGATGTGACCAATGGCGACCTGATGGCGGTGGGCTCGGCCCCGTCTTTCGACCCCAACAAGTTCATCCACGGGATTTCCTCGGACGACTACAAGGCGCTGCTCGACAACCCCTATCGGCCGCTTGCCAACAAGGCGGTGCAGGGCACCTATCCGCCCGGCTCGACCTTCAAGATGGTGGTGGCGCTGACCGCCCTGGCCGAGGGGGTCATCACCCCGAAAGAGCAGGTGATCTGCAACGGCTATATCGAAAGCGGCGGCCGGCGGTTTCATTGCTGGAAACGCGGTGGCCATGGCAAGGTCGATCTGGTCAAGTCGCTGCGCGAAAGCTGTGACGTGTATTATTACGATGTGGCGCAGCGGGTCGGGATCGAAAAGATCAGCGCCATGGCGAAAAAGCTGGGCCTGGGGATGAAGCACGATCTGCCGCTGTCGGGGGTGGCGCGGGGGCTGGCCCCGACCAAGGCCTGGAAGCGCGAACATCGCGGTGCCGACTGGCTGATCGGTGACACCATCAATGCTGCGATCGGCCAGGGTTTCGTGCTGGCCTCGCCCCTGCAACTGGCGGTCATGTCGGCGCGGATCGCCACCGGGCGGGCGGTGCTGCCGCGGCTGGTGCGTTCGTTCGACGGGGTGGAGGTGCCGCTTGAGGAGGCGCCGCCGCTTGACATTGACCCCGAGCATCTGGCGGTGGTGCGGCGCGGCATGTACGAGGTGGTCTATGGCCAGCGCGCCACGGCCGGGCGCTCGAAAATCGTGGCCGAGGACAAGCGCATGGCCGGCAAGACCGGCACCAGCCAGGTGCGCAACATCACCAAGGCCGAGCGCGCGGCCGGGGTCATCCGCAACGACGATCTGCCCTGGGAGCGGCGCGATCATGCGCTGTTCGTCTCCTACGCGCCCTATGACGCACCGAAATACGCGGTGTCGGTGGTGGCCGAACATGGCGGCGGCGGCTCGGCGGTGGCCGCGCCCATTGCCCGCGACATCATGCTGTTTGCGCTTTATCAGGGTCTGCCGCCGCTGACCGCCTATCCTTCGGCGCAGCGCCGCCAGATCCGCGAGCGCTTTGCGGCGCTCGATCTGCGCCCGCCGGTGGCGCCGACACAGGGAAGGGGACGGGCATGAGCTATCTTGAATACAACGTCAAATATACCCCGACCGGCATCCGCAAGCTGTTGTATATCAACTGGTTTCTGGTTCTGCTGCTGATGGCGGTGGCGGCGGTGGGGTTCCTGATGCTCTATTCGGTCGCTGGCGGGTCGTGGACGCCGTGGGTCAAGCCGCAGATGCAGCGCTTTGCCCTGGGCATGGGGCTGATGTTTGCGATCGGGCTGGTGCCGATCTGGTTCTGGCGGTCGGTCTCGGGGCTGGCCTATCTGGGGGCGCTGATCCTGCTGGTGCTGGTCGAGGTGGTGGGCGAGACCGGCATGGGCGCGCAGCGCTGGCTCAACCTGGGTTTCATGCGCCTGCAGCCCTCGGAGCTGGCCAAGATCGGGCTGGTCATGGCGCTGGCGGCCTATTACGACTGGCTTGACCTGACCCGGGTTTCGCGGCCGATCTGGCTGCTGCCGCCATTGGCGATGATCGCCGCGCCCACTGCGCTGGTGCTGCGCCAGCCCGACCTGGGGACGGCGCTGCTGCTGCTGGCCGGAGGCGGCGCGATGATGTTCTTTGCCGGGGTCAACCTGTTGTATTTCCTCGCAGTTATCGTGATCGGCGTCGGCGTGGTGGCGGCAGTGTTTTTGAGCCGCGGCACCGAATGGCAGCTGCTCAAGGATTATCAATATGGCCGGATCGACACCTTTCTTGACCCCTCTTCCGACCCGCTGGGCGCGGGCTATCACATCACCCAGTCGAAGATCGCGCTGGGCTCGGGCGGCTGGACCGGGCGCGGCTTCATGCAGGGCACCCAGACGCGGCTGAATTTCCTGCCCGAGAAGCATACCGACTTCATCTTTACCACCCTGGCCGAGGAGTTCGGCTTTATCGGCGGCGCCTCGCTCCTGGCGCTGTATGTGGCGATCATCGCCTTTTGCGTGATCTCGGCGCTCAGAAACCGCGACCGTTATGCCTCGTTGCTGACGCTGGGCATTGCCATGACCTTTTTCTTCTATTTCGCGGTCAACATGGCGATGGTGATGGGGCTGGCGCCGGTGGTGGGGGTGCCGTTGCCGCTGGTCAGCTATGGCGGCTCGGCGATGCTGGTGCTGCTTCTGGGCTTCGGGCTGGTGCAGTCGGCGCATGTGCACAGGCCGCGCAGCAAATGAGCGGGCGGGTGCTGAACGTGCTGGCGGCGCTTCCCGAGGCCGACTGGCAGAGCTGGCGTCCGGCGCTGGAGCGCGCCTTTGCCGCCGCCGGGCTCAAGGTGCGGCTGGGCGGGCGCGAGATGGCGCCGGGGGCGGTGGACTACATCCTCTATACGCCCACCGGCTGGCTTGCGGATTTTTCCCCCTATACCAGGGCGCGCGCGGTGCTCAGCCTGTGGGCCGGGGTCGAGCGGATCATCGGCAACAAGAGCCTGACCCAGAAGCTGACCCGAATGGTCGATCCGGGCCTGCGCGAGGGGATGCGCGAATGGGTGGCGGGGCATGTGCTGCGCGCGCATCTGGGGATGGACCGCGACATTTGCCGCACCGATGCGCGCTGGGCGCCGCATGTGCCGCCGCTGGCGCGCGATCGGCAGGTGACGCTGCTGGGGCTGGGCGCGCTGGGGACGGCGGCGGCCGAGGCGCTGGTGGCGCTGGGCTTTCAGGTGACGGGCTGGAGCCGCCGGCCAAAGGAAATTGCCGGGGTGACCTGCCTGGCCGGGGCCGATGGGCTTGCCCAGGCGCTGGCGCGGGCCGAGATCCTGGTGCTGCTCTTGCCGCTCACCCCCGAGACCGAGAACATCCTGAACGCCGACACCCTGGCGCACTTGCCGCCGGGGGCGGTGGTGCTCAACCCCGGCCGCGGCGCGCTGATCGACGATGCGGCGCTGCTGGCGGCGCTGGACAGCGGCCGGCTGGCGCATGCGACGCTGGACGTGTTTCGCGAGGAACCCTTGCCGGCCACGCATCCCTTCTGGGCGCATCCGCGGGTCACGGTGACCCCGCATATCGCCAGCGCCACCCGGCCCGAAACCGCGGCCGAGGTGGTGGCGGAAAACATCCGCCGGGCCGAGGCGGGCGAGGCGCTTCTGTACCTGGTGGATCGCGCCGCCGGGTATTGAGCCGGCGCGGCGGTTACCGCTCGAGCCAGATCGTCACCGGCCCGTCATTGGTCAGGCTTACCGCCATGTCGGCGCCGAAAATGCCATTGGCAACCGGCACCCCGGCGCGGCGCAGGGCATCGGAAAAGGTCTGGTAGAGCGCCTTGCCCTCGGTCGGCGGGGCGGCGGCGGAAAAGCCCGGCCGGTTGCCGCGCGATGTGTCGGCGGCCAGGGTGAACTGGCTCACCACCAGGGCGGCGCCGCCGGTATCGGCAAGCGATCGGTTCATCCGCCCGGCGTCGTCGCGGAAGATGCGCAGCTTGCGGATCTTGTCGGCCAGCGCATCCGCATTTTCGGCGCTGTCGCCCTGCATGGCACAGACCAGGATCAGCAGGCCGGGGCCGATTTCCCCGACAATCCGGCCTTCGACCTCGACCCTGGCCTCGGAAACCCGTTGAATGAGCGCGCGCATGTCTCCTCCCGTTTTCACCTGTTGTGCGGCAAGGATTTTCCCGGCGCAAGCCCTTGCGAAACGGCGGTTTGCCCCCAGATTCAGGGCAAGAGGAACACGAGAAAGGAGAGTGTCATGGTTGAGACAGGACATGCCGCAGGTTTCTGGCCGTCGATCTATGAGCCCCTGCGTGGGTTCGGGGCCAAGGTGGCCAAGTTTCTGACCCCCGCTTCGGAGGCGTCGCAGGCGAAGGATGCCTATCGGATCGCGGTTGAGCTGCCCGGCGTCGCCGATGAGGATGTGGAGGTGACCGTGCATGACGGGGTGATCACCGTCAAGGGCGAGAAAAGGGCCGAAAAGGAAGAAGAGGGCGAGACCTGGTATTTCAGCGAGCGCCAGTATGGGGCGTTCAGCCGCTCGTTCCGGCTGCCGCCGGATGCGGATGGCGACAAGATTGATGCCAGGATGAAGGATGGCGTGCTGACGCTGGTGGTGCCCAAGGTCAAGCCGAAAGAGCCGGAAGCAACCAGGGTGAAGATCACCAGGGCCTGAGGCGCGGGCTTCGCCCCGGTTTCGGTCGGGGCGGAGCGGCGACTTACTGGTTCTGGGCGATGATATAGCCGATGATGGCGGCCACGATCAGCCCGGCGATGACCGCAAGGGCGATCTTCCAGGCCGACCAGGGGCGTTCGCCCTGAACCTTGCCGGTCTGGCCGTTGACCACGAAGCGATAGGTCTTGCCGCGGTATTTGTAGGCGGCCATCCAGACCGGCAGCAGGATATGCTTGAAGGTCACGTCGCGGACCGTGGTGTTGACGTCGTGCACGCGCTGTTCGTCGCCGCCAATGTCAAAGCGCACGTCGCGCAGGATCACCGCATCCATGTATGCGCGGGCTTCGGTGAAGCCGTCCTCAAGCTCGACCGTATAGCCTTCGGCCAGGAAACCGGCCAGGAAATCCGGGCGATAGGGCTGAAGCTCGGAAAGCTGCCAGGGGGCGAGGGCGTCGGTATATTTTTTCGGAAGCGCGCGCGAGGCCAGCACCAGCACATCGTCGAAGAACCGCGCCACTTTCCCGGAAACCGGCCGCCAGCGGATCTTGCGCACCCGGCGGGTTTGCCGCTTGCCGTTCACCATCACCGTCCGGGTGACGTAATAGGCGGTGCCCCTTTCGCCGCGATAGGTTGATTTCGTGTCGGCATCGAAGGTCCAGTACGGGGTGTAAATCCCCTGCATTTTCCGACCCTTGCGGGCATATTCCTGCAAACCGCCAGGGGCGAACCAGAGCTTGCCCAGCCATTCGGTCATGGCGGTGCGGGCCGCGCGTTCGTCAAGCCGGAACGGCACCACCCCCCTGGGCTTGATCTGCCGGTGGGTGCCGGTGTCGAGCACGATCGGCGTGGCGCAGAACGGGCACTCGGCGGCATGGGTGGCCTC
>CAZPDV010000075.1:0-8134 GCA_964585355.1 uncultured Aliiroseovarius sp. | reverse complement strand
GAAGCTGCCGATCAAGACCCGCACGGTGGTGCGCGAAGACTGGTAAGGTCGAAAAACGAACACCTTTTCCGGCCCGGGCATGCCCTTTGGCTGGTGGCGCGCCAGAACCTGCGGGCCGCGTCTGGTGCAAATCACAAACCCCCGCCGATTTCCCGGCGGGGGTTTTCCTTCATGCGCGTTGGCGGATGTCGGGTCGTGACTTGTGGGGCTGGCTTCATATCGTGGAATCAGCGAAGTAGGGCGGCTCAGGGCAGGCGGTCAAGCCGCAGGAGCGTGCCCGGCGCATCCATGAATTGCAGGGCCTCGACCGCAAACAGGCTGATCGTGCCGTCCGGCCCGCGGGCCAGGATCCGCGCGCCCTCCCGGGTCAGGTCGTAGGCCTCCGGCGTGCCGGAAAGTATCGCAATATCAAAGCCTTCCCCGCCATTCAGGTGATCGGCCCCACCGTTCGAGATCAGCACGTCATCGCCGGCCATCCCCAGCAGGCTGTCCACCTTGTCGGTACCTTCCAGCAGGTCGGTCCCGTTGCTGCCGACCCGCAGCACGCCGTGGCGAAACGTGCCCGGCGGGCGCGCCTCCCAGCCGGCGCCGGTGGCGTTGTAGCGGGCCAGGGTCTGCCAGCGCGGGTTGTCATCGCCAAGAAAGCGCAGCGCCCCCCAGGAGCCATATTTGGTAGGCTGGGCGACATCGACGAAGGCGTTGAAAAGGGTGCCGCCGGCGGCCCGCCAGCCGTCGAGCAGGGTCTGATAGATCGCGGCCATTTCGTCCGAGTAGTTGAGCCGGGTGAAGAAATCGACGATCGCGGCATCTTCGCGCTGGGCGCCCTGGGCGACAACATGGGTGCCGCCTTCATACATGATCAGCTCCAGCCCGTTTTTCGCGGCGATCCGGGCATGGTAGGGCAGGAAATCGTTGAGGAGTTCGGCCAGCGACCCCTCGCGCAGGGCGCGGGCGGCGCGGGCCAGCCCCTCGGGCTCGGGCAGGGCGATCCAGTCGCGTATGGTGGCGGCCATGTCATCGGTGCCCAGTTCCAGCCCGAAATAGCCCGACACCGCATAGGCATCGAAGCTTGCCGCCGGCGGCTTGGCGCCCGCTGCAACCGCAAGCGGGGCGGTAAGCTGGGCCTGTTCCAGCCCTGGCCAGCCGGTATGCACCGCCAGCACCCGTTTGAGCCGGGCAGGCGCCTCGGCGTCAAAGACATCGGCCCAGATATCCATGACCTCGGCGGCGCGCGCCCCGGCAAACTGCATCCAGCCGTCGCGCCCGGCCTCGGCGCCCCAGCGGGCCTTGGCCTGCGCCTCGGCCCAGAGCGCCTGGCGAAAGGTGAAGTTCCAGATTTCGTTGGAATATTCCACATGGGCCACCAGCCGCGGGTCGAGATGGGCCTTCACATATTCGGCGCTGCGGCGCACGTAATCGTCATCGGCCATATGCGGCATGTTGAACCACGGGTCCGTCCCCACCTCGTTGGCCAGTTGCACCATCACCTCAAGCGGCACCCCCTCCGAGGCATAGCTGAAATCGTCGGGCCTGGGGCGGTCGGCCCAGGAGGTGACCGTGCTGTTATTGGTCTGCATCCAGTCCATGAAGCGCAGCGCCCGCAGCGGGCCGATCACCGCAAGCCAGTCGGGGTTGAACACCGCGCCGGCCTGCCAGAGCGGGATATATTCCTCGCGCAGCACCACGATGTTGCGGATATTGTCGCCGGTGCGTTCCGGGTCGGTGGCATAGATGCCCAGCCCCACCGCGCCATCGCCGGGGCTGTAGGAAAACCATGCCTCGTGGTCGCCCATGGTCACGTCGCTGACGCGCCCCAGAAGGCGCAACTTGCCGCTGCCCTGCCAGGTCACCCGATAGCGCCCGGCCAGCATCGGCGCCGAGGCCTCGGGCTGGTCGGTCAGGATCAGCGCTTCCAGATGGGTGGCGCCCTCGGGCAAGCCGGTGGGCCAGCCGTTTTCATCAATCAGCCCAAGCGCGCGCAGCTCCTCCATGCCCCAGGCGCCCCATTGATCGGCGCGGTGGCCGATCCAGCCGCGGGCGGTCTTGACGATGTTCAGAAAGGGCTGCTGGCTGGACCAGTCGGCAATGCCGTTCAGCCCCATGGCCAGCGCCGGGTCGGCCAGCCCGGTATCCAGGCGATCGCGCAGCGCCGGGGGCGGGGGGCTGGCCGCTGGCGCCGGGGGCGCTGTCGCTGCGCGGGTCTCGGTGTCTGTGTCTGCGCTGGCCCCGGTGTCGGTGGCGGTATCGGTCGCATTCGCCACTGCCTGCCAGACCTGCTGGGCAAGGTCCGGGTAATGTTCGCGCAGGGCGGGCTCGATGCTCTCGGGCAGGCGCAGCCCCTCGGGCGGCGGCGCGTCAAACAGGCTGGCATAGCTGATCATCGCCGCCAGCAGGTAAAGCGTCGGCGTGCCATGCGGGGCGCTGTCGGTATAGAGCGCGGTGGGGGGCAGGCTGGCCAGCGGGCCGTCGCTCAGCAGTTGGGCCAGCACCTTCGCCACCGGCACCAGGCGGAGATCGGCCTCGGGGCGGGCGGCCTGTGCCAGGCGCAGCAGGGCCTCATACCATTCGTGATACTCGCCTGAATTATAAAGGTAATACTTGGAAAGATAGGCCGGATCGGTCGGCACCTCATCGGCAAATGGCGCCATTTCGGCCCAGCCCTCGTACAGCATGACCGGGGTGCCGGGCGCCTGGCTCTCAACCCAGTCGATCACCGCAAGCAGGGCGCTGAGCGGCGAGGCGCCATTGGCGTCGGGGCGTTCATAGGGGGCGTCTGGCGGCTGGTACTGAATGAAGTTGGCGGGCGCGATCATCACCTTGTCAAACCCGGCTTCGGCAAAGCTGCGCCGGGCCGGGCGCCACACCCCGCGCACCCCGCGAAACGACCAGCCGGGGGCTGGCGGCAGGGTGCCGGCAAAATCGGTGAGAAACCCGAACTGCCCGTCCATGGCAAAATGCCGGCCATCGGTGCGGGCCATCCGCGCCAGCCATACCGGCACGTTGGTGTCGGGGCTGTCCGAGGGATGATTGATCAGCGAATTGCCAAAGACGTAAAGGCGCAGGCGCTCCTCGGCGGCGCCGGCCGGCAGGGCCAGAGCGGCCAGGGTCAGAAGCGCAAACAGGGGCAGCCAGAAAGCACGCATGGGGCCAGTCTGGCGCAAAAGCCGGCTGATTCCCACAGATTTCGTGGCGGTGGCGGGCATTTAGAACAGCTCTGGCCGGGGGCCGCCTTCGCGCACCCAGTCATAGACCCGCGCCACCTGCCGCGCCTTGGCCTGCCAGGTAAACGCCGCCTGCACCCGCGCCCGCCCGGCCATGCCCACCTGTCTGAGCAGCTCGGGCGCCTCTGCCAGCCGGGTCAGTTCATGGCGCAGGCTGGCCACGATCCCGGCCCGGTCCGACAGCGGCAGCTTGAAGCCCAGCCCGTCGCCCACCAGTTCGCCCGGCCCGGCATAATCCACCACCAGCGGCGGCACCCCGAGCGCCATGGCCTCAAGCACCACGCCGCCGCCAAATTCGCGCACGCTGGGCAGCGCCATCAGGGTCGCGTTGGCCAGAACCTCCTGCACCTGGCCATGCGGCAGCCAGCCGTGGAAGCGCAGGCCGGGGGCGGGGCGGGCGCGCAGGGCCGCGAGCATCGGCCCGTCGCCCACCATGTCAAGCCGCATGCGCCCGGCCTCAAGCAATGGCCGGGCGGCTTCGATCAGCATGTCGGGCCCCTTGTAGGGCACCATGCGGCCGATGAACGCCACCCGCAGCGGCCCCGGCGCATGCGCGGCGATGCGGTTGAAGCGGGCCGGATCGACGGCGTTTTCGGGAAGATAGATCACCTTGTCGCGATAGGCGGGCGGCACTTCGCCGGCGGTATGGCGCGAGCCCGCGAGGATGGCGCTGGCGGCGCGCAGGGTGGCGCGGCGGCCCGGCAGCGCCTTGTAGGCCGCGCGCAGCGGCGCCAGGTATTCGCGCTCGGCCCGCATCTCGGCCCGAAATGCCGCCGGCCAGGGCACCCCGCCATTGAGCGGGCCCAGCACGAAGGGCACACCGGCGGCACGACACCGCCCGGCGATCCGGCTGGAAATGGTGGGCGAAAGCGGCGTGATCCGGTGCACCACGTCCCAGCGCCCGGCGGCAATATCGGCCCCGAAACGCCGCCAGATGCGCCGCTCGAACGCCGGGTAGGCGGCGGCCGAGACCGCCTGCAGCGCGGTCCAGCCCTTGCCCTCGCCCATGCGCAACACCTGGCCAAGCGCCCAGAGCGGGCGCGCCACGGCCTCGTTGTCAATGGCGGTGAAGTCCTGCCCCTCGATCAGCCCGGCGCGCAGGAACGCGTCGCGGTTGCGGATCTGGGTGACCATGTGCACCTCGGCCACCTCGGTCAGCGCCCGCCCCAGCGACCAGCCGATCAGCGGCACGCTGACCCATTCCGGGTTGGCGGCCTCGGCGATGACAAGCACCCGCGCGCGGCTCATCCCAGCACCGTTTTCAGGGCCGGGCTGGGCGCGTCGCTGTCCTGTTCGGATGCCGGCGCGGCGGCATGTGCCCGCTCCGCCACCCCCAGAAGCGCCCCGGCTATCAGCCATGTGAGCGGCGTCAGGGTGGCGTTGGGGATCAGGTCGATCAGGTTGACCGCCAACAGCAGCGCCAGCGGCCCGGCCAGCGCCGGCAGCTCTGCCTCAGCCCGGCGGGCGCGGCGCCACAGCGCCAGCAGCGGGGCCAGCAACAGGCCGAACTCGGCCAGATATCCCAGCCAGCCATAGACCCCCAGCGTGATGATCCAGCGCCCGTCCGTTACCGTCCTGAAATTGCCGGTTTGCGGGTCGATGATCTGGTTGCGGCCCCAGATGCCCCAGCCGAAAGCGGGCTTGCGCTGGGCGCGGGCGAACAGCACGTCCTCGTTTTCAAAGCGGAATTGCAGCGAATTGGCGCGCTCGGCACTGACCCTGGCCGCCTGGGTCAGCAGGAACTGCGTCGGCACCAGGTCGGCGCTCTTGAAAACCGGATAGGCAAAGGCGACCAGCCCGATCAGCGCGGCAATCCGCACCTGCCACAGGCCGCGCATTGCCAGCACCAGCGGCAGCAGAAACACCCCGTAAACCAGCGCGCCCAGCGTCTTGCACAGAACCAGCACCACCCCCAGCAGCCCCGAGGCCAGCAGATAGAACCCGCCCCTGCCCGCCGGCGATGCCCGCCACAGGGCCAGCCCGGCAACAAAGGCGGACATGGCGAAAAAGGCCGCCCACAGGCCGTGGTTGAGAAAGACCAGCGGGCGAAAGCCACCGCCCCGGATCGCCTGTTCGAACAGGTGCTGAAAATAGCCGTAAACCCAGTTGTTGAGCTGTGGGCTGAGGCGGACCTCGATCAGCATCGGCCCGGCATAGGCCAGCCCGCCGACAAACAGCGCCAGCGCGATCAGCCGGGCGCCGTCGGCGCGTTCCGGGGCCTCGGGGCCGGTTAGCAATGCCCGCGCCATGAGGAAGGCGATCAGCACCACGCCCTGTTGAACGGTCAGGGCAAAGGCCTCGAACGGGCGCATGCCGGGCAGGCCGATCGGGCCGAAAAACACCGGCTCGCGGTTGGTCAGAAAGGTCAGGACCGGGCTGAACACGAACACCACCATCAGCAGCCGCACCATGCGCCCCCGGGGCAGCAGCGACAGGCGCTCCCTGCGGGTCAGCAGCCACGCGGCCAGTGCCGAAAGCGTCGGGATGTTGCTTTTGCCCAGGGGCGGCAGCAGCGGGAAATCGAAATTCGCCGGCGCCGGCGGCAGGAGCAGATAGCCCGCGACCATGGCGATGACAAAGGCGCGCCCCGGCGGCAGGCGCAGAAACAGCGCCAGCGTGACCAGCGGCCAGACGGCCAGCATGAAATATGCAAATGCGTTCGGCATGTGCCTCCAATTGGCCCGGTGAATGCGCCGCAGCGCGGGGCAGCCCCCTTCTAGCCGGAAAATGCGGCATAATTGCGTAAAAATTCGCTTTTCAGGGCGGAGAATTGCGCCTAAGCCGGGCGGCATGAGCCCGCGCCCGCTGAAAATCGCCTATCTGTGTGACGCATCGCCCCTGGACCGGAACCTCTATTCCGGCGGCAATGCCCGGATGTTTCAGGCCCTGCGCGCCCATGCTGGCGAGGTCACGATCCTGCCGCAGCACTGGGGCCTGGCCGAGCCGCTGCGCCGGCTGTTGCGGGCAACCCCCGAGGCGATCGAGCTGCGCGCCCGCTGGCGGCTGCACCTGGCCCTGGGGCGGGTGATCGCCCGGCATCTGCGCCGCGAGTTGCGGCGCGCCCGCTATGACGTTCTGTTCACGCCCTATTCGTTTCAGTCGCTGGCCGGGCTGAGCCTGCCCTATCCGATGCTCAGGGTGTTCACCTCGGACGCCACGCCGACCGGCTACAAGCGTTCGGAAATCGGGCAGAGTTTCGGGTCATATCTCAGGGTCTCGCGGCTCCTTGACCCAATGATCCTGGCCGCCGAACGGCGCATCTTTCGCGCGCAGGACCTGCTGCTCTGGCCCGGCGAATGGCAAAAACAGACCGCGGATGCGCTTTACGGGCTGCGCGATGCGCAGTCGCTGGTGGTGCCCTGGGGCGCGAATGTCGAGGATCCGGGCGAGGCCGCGCCGGTGGAGCTTGCGCCGGGCGGGCCGCTGCGCCTGTTGTTCGTCGGGCGCGACTGGATGGCCAAGGGCGGGCCGGTGGTGGTCGAGACCGCGCAGCACCTGCGCGCGCAGGGGGTTGACGCGCGCCTGAGCGTGGTCGGCTGCGCCCCGCCCGGGGCCCCGGAATGGGTCAGCATTTACCCGTCGCTGGACAAATCCGACCCGGCCCAGCGGGGCATTTTCGATGGCCTGTTTCGCAGCGCGCATTTCATGTTCATGGCCTCGTTTGAAAGCTGGGGCTTCGCCTTTTGCGAGGCTTCCGCCCATGGTCTGCCGTCGCTGGCCTTGCGGGTGGGAGGGGTGCCGGTGCGCGACGGGGTGAATGGGCATGCGCTGCCGCCGGGGGCGGGGCCGGCGGATTTTGCCGGCATCGTGCAGGGCTATCTTGCCGCGCCCGAGCGCTATGCGGCCCTGCGCCAGAGCGCCCGGCGGGAATATCTCGAGCACCTGAACTGGGATGCCTGGGGGCGGCGGGTGGCCGGGCTCATGCAGGCCCGCCTGGCGGCCCGCTGAAGGGTCGGCAGGCGCGGGCACGAAAAGCAAACGCCCGACCTTTGGCCGGGCGTCGCTCAGGCATGTCCCTGCAACAGGTTCAATGCAGCTTGGCTTCCGCTTCCTTGATCGCCGCGTCGATCAGCTTGTTGGCTTCGGTCGCGGTCATGGATTTGGCGATCACGTCGCCGGCGGCCCCAACCGCGACGGAAATGGCGGTGTCGCGCACTTCCTTGACCGCGGCAGCCTGGGCCGAGGCGATCTGATCTTCCGCCGCTGCCAGGCGCCGGGCGATCGAGGCCTCCAGGTCTTTTCTGGCCTGCTCGGCGGCGATGGCGGCCTCTTCCTTCGCGTGGTCGATGATCCGCTGGGCCTGTTCCTTGACCTCTTTCTGCTTGCGCTCATACGAGGCCAGGATGGTCTGGGCCTCTTCGCGCAGCGAGCGGGCCTCGTCCAGGTCCTTCCTGATCCCTTCGGCCCGCTTGTTCAGCATGTCGCTGATCAGCCCGGGCACCTTCAGGTACAGAACCAGCGCCAGGAACAGCAGGAAGCCCACCAGCACCATGAAGGGCGGGTTCTGCATCGAGAAGAACGGCCCTTCCTCGCCGGCCATGGCCGGGCTGGCGGCAAGGACAAGCGCGATTGCGGGGGCGTGTTTCGTCCACATGGCTTATCCTTTCATCCGCTGATTGATCGCCGCGGTCAGGGCCTTGGCATCGACCTTGGCGCCAAAGCTGGTGACGATCTCCTTGGCGGTGTCCTTGGCCACCTGCTTGATCGCCTCCTGGGCCGAGGCGCGAATTTCGGCGATTGCCTTTTCGCTTTCGGCGGATTTGGCGGCGATTTCGGCATCGGCCTTGGCAATGGCCTCGTCCAGCTCGGCCTGAATCTCGGCCCTGGTCTCGGCGATGATCGTGTTTGCCTCGGCACGGGCATCGGCCAACGCCTTGTTATAGGCCTCTTCCGCCTCGACCGCCTTCTGCTTG
>CAZPDV010000074.1:0-8196 GCA_964585355.1 uncultured Aliiroseovarius sp. | reverse complement strand
TGGGGTTTTCGCCATAGCGCCCGTCGGTAGGCCGGCGCGAGGGCTGCACATAGGCCGCGGCCCAGGGCTTCGGCCCCAGCGCGCGCAGGGTGGTGGCCGGGTGAAAGGTGCCGGCGCCCACCTCCATGTCATAGGGTTGCAGCACCGCGCAGCCCTGGGCTGCCCAGTAATTCTGCAGCCGCAGTATGATCTCCTGAAAGCTTGTCGGCAATGTCTCGGCCCCGGCCATGGTTCTCTCCGGCAATTCTGGTGCGCACGGTTTAGGCCGTGGGCCGGTGGGGGTCAATGCGTGCATTTGCCGGCTTGATATTGACCTTCCCCCCCGAAATGGTGTGTATCGGGCAAAAGTTTGTGACATGCCCCGCGGGGGCAGGGGGGATATTGGTTATGATGAAGCGTGTTGCTGCGGCCATGGTGCTGCTGGTGGTGGCCTTTGGTCTTGTCGGGGGGGCCGCCGCGCAGGAGCGCACCGCCTGGATCCAGATAGAGGCGGATCGGACCCTGCGCGAGGCCCAGGCGACGATTCAGAGCCTGGCCGCCCGGCTTGGCGACGTGGCCGGGTTTCAGCTTCCCGGCGGCTGGTACGCGGTGGCGCTTGGCCCCTATACCCGCGACGAGGCGCGTGCCCGGTTGCAGCAGCTCAAGGCATCGGGGGCGATCCCGTCCGACAGTTTCCTCATGTTTTCAAGCCAGTACCGGCGCCAGTTCTGGCCGGTGGGCGCCAATGCGCTGAGCGGTGGCGCGCCGGCCGGGCAGGGGGCGGCCGCCTCTGTGCCCGCGCCCACCACCGCCCCGGCCGAGCCCGAGGAAACCCCGGCCCAGGCCCGCGCCAGCGAACGCGCCCTTACCGCCGATCAGCGCAAGGCGCTGCAGATCGCCCTGCAATGGGAAGGGTTCTATAGCTCCGGCATCGACGGCGCTTTCGGCCCCGGCACCCGCAAGGCCATGGCCGCCTGGCAGGCCGCCCAGGGGCTCGAGCCCACCGGCATCCTGACCACCCGCCAGCGGGCGCAGCTGCTGGGCGATTATCAGGCGGCGATCGACAGCCTTGGCCTGCGCCGGGTGGCCGATCAGGGCGCCGGGATCGAGATGGTCCTGCCCATGAACATGGTCGCCTTCGACCGCTACGAGGCGCCGTTCGCCCATTACAAATCCATCAATGACAGCGGCGTGCGGGTGGTGCTGATCAGCCAGTCGGGCGACCAGAACACGCTCTATGGCCTTTATGACATCATGCAGAGCCTGCGGATCGTGCCGCTCAATGGCGAACGCACGCGCAAGGCTGCCTCCTTCACCATCACCGGCTCGGATGACGAGATCTTCTCCTATACCCATGCGACGCTGGTGGATGGCGCGGTCAAGGGCTTTACCCTGATCTGGCCCAGGGGCGGGGATACCCGGCTGCGCGACATGGCGCTGGCGCGGATGCGCGACAGCTTTGCCTCGATCCCCGGCGTGGTGCTGGCGGACGATGCCGGGCTTGACCAGCAGATGCAGAGCGTCGATCTGCTCTCGGGGCTGGAGATCCGCCGCCCCAGCATCTCGCGCTCGGGCTTCTACGTGGCGCCGGGGGGCGCGGTGCTGACCACGGCCGAGGTGGCGGCGGGCGGCTGCGACCGGCTGTCGATCGACGAGGTATATGACGCAAACCTGGTCGCGGTGGACGAGGAAGCGGGGCTGGCCCTGATCGCGCCGCAGGAGCGGCTGGCGCCCCCGTCGGTGGCGGCGCTTCTGAGCGGCGAGGCGCGCATCGGCGGCGAGGTGGCGGTGGCCGGCTATTCCTTCGAGGGGGCGCTGAGCGCGCCGACCATGACCATGGGCAGGCTTGCCGACATTCGCGGCCTGCGCGGCGAAGAGACGCTGGAGCGGCTGGAAATGGCGGTGCAGCCGGGCGATGCCGGCGGGCCGGTGCTGAATGGCGCCGGCGCGGTGATCGGCATGCTGCTGCCGCGCCCGGATGGCGGGGCGCAGAAGCTGCCCGACACGGTGAATTTTGCGGTGAAATCGACGGTCCTGGGGGATTTCCTGGCCGCCAACGGGGTTGCGCCGGCCACCAGCCGGGGCGGCCCGGCGCTGGACCCGGTGGACCTCTCGGCCCAGGCCACCGGCATGACCGTGCTGGTCAGCTGCTGGAACTGAGCCCCGGTTTGTGCAGGATGGCGGGCGCATGCGCGCCCACCCGGGCGGTCGCCTGCCCTTTGTGGTGGCGCGCCGAAACCACTCATGTGCGGCAGGCCCTGGCGGGGGCGGGCCGGCTCAGCTGGCTTCGATGCGAATGGCCACCGGGGTGCCTTCCAGCACGCCGGTTTCCCCCAGCCCGGCAAGGGCGCGGTCCAGCGCGGCGCGGGTGGTCTTGTGGGTGACGATCAGCACCGGGGCGGTGCGTTCCTCGTGGCCATATTGGCGCATCCGGTCGATCGAGACCCCGGCCTCGCCCAGAACCACCGCCACCTTGCCCAGGGCGCCGGGCTTGTCCAGCAGGCTCATGCGCAGGTAATAGGGCGCCGGGGTGGCGGCGCGCGCCGGCGGGGCGGCCCTGAGGCTGGCGGCGGTTGCCCGAAGGCGGGGATCACCAGGCCGCGGGCGATGTCGGCCACGTCGCCCATCACCGCGCTGGCGGTAGGGCCTTCGCCGGCGCCGGGGCCGCGCAGCACCACCTGTTCCACCATGTCGCCCTCGATCACCACCATGTTGGTGCCGCCCTCGAGCTGCCCCAGCGGCGAGGAGGCCGGCACCAGGCAGGGGCTCATCCGTTGTTCAAGCCCGCGCCCGGTCATCTGGGCCACGCCCAGGAGCTTGATCCGATAGCCCATATCGGCGGCATGTTCGATGTCGCGGATGGAAATGCGCTCGATCCCCTCGATCTCGATCCCGTCGAAATCGACCTGGGTGCCGAAGGCGATGGCCGACAGCAGCGCCAGCTTGTGCCCGGCGTCGATGCCGCCCACGTCAAGCGT
Source organism: uncultured Aliiroseovarius sp. (assembly GCA_964585355.1). Taxonomy (GTDB): domain Bacteria; phylum Pseudomonadota; class Alphaproteobacteria; order Rhodobacterales; family Rhodobacteraceae; genus JAAEUB01. The sequence continues at coordinate 5,239 of CAZPDV010000074.1, read as the reverse complement.
CGGGTCGGCCTCGAGATAGCCCAGCTGGTTGGCCTCTTCAAACACGGTTTCATAGGGCAGGTCGGCATTGTACATGCGGGTCAGGATATAGTTGCAGGTGCCGTTCATCACCCCCATGATGCGGGTGATCTCGTTCCCGGCGAGCCCTTCGGTCAGCGCCTTGACCACCGGGATGCCGCCGGCCACCGCCGCCTCGAAGCGCAGCGCCACGCCCGCGGTTTCGGCCGCCTGGGCCAGGGCCTGGCCGTGGTGCGCCAGCAGCGCCTTGTTCGCGGTGACCACATGCTTGCCGGCGGCAATCGCGGCCTCGACCGAGGCCTTGGCCGGCCCGTCCGAGCCACCCATGAGTTCGACAAACACATCCACATCGTCGCGCCGGGCCAGGGCGACCGGGTCGTCCTCCCAGCCATAACGTTCAAGCGAAACCCCGCGATCCTTGCCGCGCGAGCGGGCCGAAACCGCCGCGATCACCACCGGGCGGCCGGTGCGCGCCTGCAACAGGCCGGCATGTTTGCGGATGATGCGGATGACACCGACCCCGACCGTGCCGAGACCGGCAATGCCAAGGCGCAGGGGGGCGGGGTTGGTCATGGGAAGCTCCGTTTCAGTTCGCCCGCCTGCTTAGCCAAAGCACAGGCGGCGCGCAAGGCGGGGCTCATCTGTGGCGGGCGAGCGCGGCCTGAAGGCGGGCGCGGCTGGCCCGGTCGATCACCGGGCGGCTGCGCAGGATGCGGGCCTGGTGGCGCAGGCGGGCAAGGCGGCCGGGCAGGGGGCCAAGGCCGCTGTCGGACATGTGGGGCGGCGCTGCGGCCAGAAGCTGGTCCAGCGGCAGGATGCGCGGATAGGGGGCGTTTTGCGCCCGGCTGGACACGGCGGCGCCAAGATCGGGGAAATCGGCGCAGCCTCCCAGGGCCAGCGCGCCGGTCATTGCCGCTATCAAAACCCGGTGGCGCAAATCGACCCCTCCAGAACCTGCGGGAATCATAGAGCGCCGCCGGCAGCCGCGCAAGCGCCGCGGGCGGGCAATTGCCGCTTGGCATGAACGGATGTTCAGTTAATATCCCCCCATGGCACGCAAGACCGGCGCCCGCGCCGAAATCACCCGGCAGAAGATCGGCGCGGCAGCCCTGAAGCTGTTTGCGCGGCACGGCTATGGCGCGGTGACCATGCGCCGGATCGCCGCCGAGGTGGGGGTGCAGGCCGGCGCGCTCTATCTCTATACCAGGGACAAGCAGAGCCTGCTGTTCGAGTTGATGCAGGGGCATATGCTGGAATTGCTCGAGGCCTGGGCGGCCGAGCCCAAGGGGCAGGGCGCGCCGGCGCGGCTGGCGGCATTCGCGCGGTTTCATATCCGGTTTCACCTGGAGCGGCCCGAGGCGGTGTTCCTGGCCTATATGGAATTGCGGGCGCTGGAGGCTGAAAACTTTGCCCGGATCGAGGCGCTGCGCCGGCAATACGAGGCCGAGCTGGCGGCGATCCTGCGCGAGGGCCGGGCGGCGGGGCAGTTCGATTTCGCCGATCTGCGCCTGACCACCATGTCGATCATCGCCATGCTGACCGGGGTCAATACCTGGTACCGCGAGGGCGGGCGGTTGCGCCGCGAGGAGGTGGGGGCGATCTATGCCGACATGGTGGCGCGCCTGGTGGCGCCGGAGCGGGGCGCTGCCCCGGACCCCGGAGTATTTGCGGAAAGATGAAAGCGGTGGATCTGCTGATTGTCGGAGAGGGGGCGGCGACAGAGGCGGCGCATGCATATGCCCGGCGGGCCGGGACGGCGGTGCGGGTGCTGCCGGGCGGTGTCTTGCGGGCCGGCGTGGCCGGCTGGGAAGTGGACGGGATCGCGGCGCGCGCGGTGCTTCTGGCCGGTGCGGATGCGCTGGAGATCTGGCAGGCGGCGGGGGGCGCGGTGGTGGAAAACCCGGTGTTGGGGCGGGCGGTGCCGCGGCCCGGCGGCCTGCCCGGGGTCGAGGTGGCCGGGGCTGGCCTTGGGGTTGAGGGGGCGGCGGCGCAGGCAAAGTCCGGGCGGTTTCGCGCGCGCAAGCTGCTTGGGGAACTGGCGCCGCGGCCGGGGGGTGGTATAAGGGGGGCATGAGCCTGCCACCGGGATTCCTTGATGAGTTGCGTTCGCGCCTGAGCCTGGCCCAGGTGGTCGGGCGCAAGGTGATGTGGGATGCGCGCAAGTCCAACCAAGGCAAGGGCGACATGTGGGCGCCCTGCCCGTTTCACCAGGAAAAAACCGCGTCTTTTCATGTGGATGACCGGAAGGGTTATTATTACTGTTTTGGCTGCCACGCCAAGGGAGATGCGATTTCCTTTGTCCGCGAGACCGAGAATGTGGGCTTCATGGAGGCGGTGGAGATCCTGGCGCGCGAGGCGGGCATGGCGATGCCGGCGCGCGACCCGCAGGCGCAGCAGAAGGCGGACCGGCGCAGCCAGATGGTCGAGGTCATGGAGGCGGCGGTGCGGTTTTTCCGGCTCCAGCTCAGGACCGCGGCCGGGGCCGGGGCGCGCGACTACCTGGCCGGGCGCGGGCTGGAGGAGGCGGCGCTGGCCCGCTGGGAGATCGGCTTTGCCCCGGAGGGCTGGCAGAACCTGTGGGAGCATCTGCGCGGCATGGGGGTGGAGGAGGCGCTGATCCTGGAGGCGGGGCTGGCCAAGGCAAGCCAGAAGGGCAAGCAGCCCTATGACACGTTTCGCAACCGGATCATGTTTCCGATCCGCGACGCGCGGGGGCGGGCGATTGCTTTCGGCGGGCGGGCGATGGATCCGGCCGACAATGCCAAGTACCTGAATTCGCCGGAAACATTGCTGTTCGACAAGGGGCGGACCCTGTTCAATCACGGCCCGGCAAGGGGGGCAGCCGGCAAGGGGCAGGCGCTGATCGTGGCCGAGGGCTACATGGATGTGATCGCCCTGTCCGAGGCCGGGTTCGAGGCGGCGGTGGCGCCGCTGGGCACGGCGGTGACCGAGGAGCAGCTGCGGCTGATGTGGCGGATTGCGCCCGAGCCGGTGGTGGCGCTGGATGGCGATACTGCCGGCCTGCGCGCGGCGATGCGGCTGATCGACCTGGCGCTGCCGCTTCTGGAGGCGGGGCAGTCGCTGCGCTTTGCGCTGATGCCGGCGGGGGCCGATCCCGACGACGTGCTGCGCCAGCAGGGCCGGGGGGCGATGGAGAAGCTGATCGCCGGCGCGGTGCCGATGGTTGACCTGCTGTGGCGGCGCGAGACCGAGGGCAAGATCTTTGACAGCCCCGAGCGCCGGGCCGCGCTGGATCGAAATTTGCGCACTGCTATCAGCAAGATAGCTGACCCTTCGGTTCGCGCCCATTACGGCCAGGCGATCCGCGAAAAACGCTGGAAGCTGTTTCAGGCGGGGCGCTCGGGCGGGGGCAGGCGCGGGCGGGGGCCGTGGAAGCCCGCCCCGGCGCCGGTGCTGGCGGAAACCAGGGCCTCGATCCTGGCCAGCGGCTCGGAAACCGTGCCCGAGGTCTTGCGCGAGGCGGTGATCCTGGCCACCCTGATCAGCCAGCCGGCGCTGATCGAGCCGCATCTGGCGGCGCTGGAGCGGCTGGAAATGTCCACCCCCGACCACCGCGCCATGCTGGAGGTGTTGCTGCGCGAGGACGGCACCGACAGCGCCGCCATGCGCGCCGCCATCGCCGATCGGATCGGCCCGCAACCGCTTGAAAAGCTGTTTGCCACGCCCCATGTGCGGATTGCGCCCCCGATGGTGCATCCGGGGCAGCGGGAAATGGCCGAGCAGTGCCTGGTCGAGGAACTGGCCAAGTTGCAGGCCGAGCGCGGCGCCCGGCGCGAGGTGGAGGAGGCGGCCTCTGACATGGCGGCGGCCGGCGACGAGGGGCTCACCTGGCGGCTGGGGCAGGCGGCGCAGGCCCGCGCCGAGGCAAGCCGCGGCCAGCGCGAGGAGACGGCAGAGTTCGACGTGGCCGATAGCGGCGCGTTGATCGACCGGGAAGAGCGCGAGGCGCTGCAGGCCTTGCTGGAGGAGATCGATTTCGCCAAGGGAGGGCGGAAAAGTCACTAATTGGCCACGGGCCGGCATTTTCCGGCGGTGGCCCGGTGGAAAAACCGATAAACCGGTTGGCGAATCACCGATTCGCATAGATGATTCGCCGCAATCCGAATCACCCCGGTCGCTGACATGCGACCCGTTGCAAGGGAGAGCCAGATGGCCGCCAAAGACGCTCAGGACAAGAAAGCCGACGACCAGGAACAGGGCGCCATGGGGGACATGAGCCAGGAATCGATCAAGAAGATGATCGCCGCGGCGCGCGAAAAGGGCTATATCACCTATGATCAGCTCAACCGCGTGCTGCCGCCCGATCAGGTCTCGTCCGAGCAGATCGAGGACGTGATGAGCATGCTCAGCGAAATGGGCATCAATATCATCGAGGACGAAGAGACCGAGGAAGAGACCAAGGGCTCGACCGAAGTGGTGCCGTTGGCAGGTGGCCGCGACGTTACGCTGGCCAGTTCAACCACCGAGAAGCTGGACCGCACCGACGACCCGGTGCGCATGTATCTGCGCGAGATGGGCTCGGTAGAACTGCTTTCGCGCGAGGGCGAGATCGCCATCGCCAAGCGGATCGAGGCCGGGCGCAACACCATGATCGCCGGCCTGTGCGAAAGCCCGCTGACCTTTCAGGCGATCACCATCTGGCGCGACGAACTTTTGTCCGAGGACATCCTGCTGCGCGACGTGATCGACCTGGATGCCACCTTTGGCACCCAGATGGGCGAGGAAGAGGAGACCTCTCCGGTGGTTGCCGGGGGCGGGCAGGCCGGGGCCGCCAAGGCCGAGAAACCGCAGGAAGTGGACGCGGACGGCAACCCGATTGCCGCCGATGACGATGACGACGAGGAAGAAGAACAGGCCAACATGTCGCTGGCGGCGATGGAGGCGGCGCTCAAGCCCAGGGTGCTCGAAACCCTCGAGAAGATCGCGCATGATTACGAAAAGCTGGCCGAGATGCAGGATCTGCGCATGTCGGCGACGCTCAACGAGGATGACAGCTTCTCGGAAAAATCCGAGAAGGCCTATCAGAAGCTGCGCCAGGAAATCGTCGATCTGGTCAACGAACTGCACCTGCACAACAACCGGATCGAGGCGCTGATCGATCAGCTCTATGGCATCAACCGGCGGATCATGTCGATTGACTCGTCCATGGTGAAACTGGCCGACCAGGCGCGCATCAACCGGCGCGAATTCATCGAGGCCT
>CAZPDV010000073.1:0-8270 GCA_964585355.1 uncultured Aliiroseovarius sp. | reverse complement strand
ACGTTCTGCTCCGGGTTTTCGGCAAGGTGGGGGCTGGCGCAGGGAAGGTCAAGGCAGGAAGCGGGGTTTCGCCGGCGCGCGCTCGGCCCGCCTCTGCCAGATCACACGAATTTGCGGAAGATACGGGTCGAATCGAACAGCGACTCCAGTTCGCTCATGCGGTTTTTGGCCCGGTCCCAGTGCTTTTCCACCACCGCGGCGATCAGGGTCTCGGCCAGGAGCATCATCGCCACGGTACTGTCCCAGGCCGACGGCACCTCGACCCGGCAATTGAAGGTGAGGCTTGCATGTTTGGCCACCGGGCTTTGCCATTGGTCGGTGATCAGGATCACCTCGACCCCGCGCTGGGCGGCGATCCGGGCCAGTTGCAGCGCCGAGTTTTCATACCGCCGAATATCGAACACCACCAGCACGTCGCCGGCCCGCATGTCCAGTACCGCATGCGGCCAGGCGTTGGCGTGGGAAGGCACCTGGGTGACATGGGCGCGCAGCACCTGCATGTGCAGGAAAAGGTATTCGGAAAGCGCGTGGGTGATGCGGCCGCCGGCGATGAACAGGCTGTGCGATTCGTCCGCCAGAAGTGCTGCCGCCGCATCGAAACGCTCCGGGTCGATCTGCCCCAGGGTCTGGCGGATATTTCCCATGACCGCCTCGGTAAACCGGTTGAGCAGGTGGGTTTCCGGCGCTTGCCCGGCCCACATTTCGCGCTTGTCGATCGGGCCGGAAATCTGCGCCTCCAGTTCGTCGCGCAAGGCGGCCTGGAAGGCGGGAAAGCCGGAAAAGCCCAGCTTTTGCACCATGCGCACCACGGTCGGGGTCGAGACGCCGGCCTTTTCGGCCAGCCGGGTGATCGAGCCGAGCCCGGACATCGGGTAATTGTCCAGCAGCGTCGAGCAGAGCTGACGCTCGGCCCGGGTCAGGTCCGGTTCGGCCCGTTTGAGGATTTCGCGTGTCGTGTCCTTGGTCATGCTGCCTGCTCCGGCCAGATCGGTCTGGTCAGTATAGTTTCAGCTACGGTCAGGGCGAAGAAAATTTTACGAAAACATGTTGACAGATCGGTGCCCTCTGAAACATCCTGTTCAGAGGGGGATGTTCGCCATGAGCAATGACGGTGCGACGCACACGGATGTGGTCGGGACCGAGGGGCTTGACGGCCGGTCGCGGGCGCTGGTGCTGTGCGAGCATGCATCGGCGCATTTTCCGGCCCGTTTCGGCGATCTGGGCCTGAGCGCCGAGGCGCGGATCAGCCATGCGGCCTGGGATCCCGGCGCGCTTGATCTGGCGCGGGGGCTGGCGCGGCATCTGCGGGCGCCCCTGGTGGCCTCGCGGGTTTCGCGGCTGCTTTATGACTGCAATCGCCCACCGGAGAGCCCCGGCGCCATGCTTGAGAAAAGCGAGCGTTTCGAGGTGCCCGGCAATCGCGGGCTGGACCCGCGCGCGCGGGCGGCCAGGGTGGATCAGATCTATCGCCCATTCTGTGCCGCGGTGGACCGTGCCATGCAGGTGGCCCGGCCGCAGGCGCTGATCACCATGCACACGTTTACCCCGGTTTATGGCGGCATCAGGCGCGCGGTCGAGGTGGGCGTGCTGCATGACGCCGATAGCCGGCTGGCCGATGCCATTCTGGCCGGTGCCGATACCACCTATGACACACGGCGCAACGCGCCTTATGGCCCCGAGGACGGGGTGACCCATTCGCTGAAAAAGCACGGCATTGAAAGGGGGATTCCCAACGTCATGATCGAGGTGCGAAACGACCTGGTGGCAACACCCGAGGGCGTGGCGGCGGTGAGCGCGTGGCTCAATCCGTTGATCGAGGCGGCGCTGGAGCAGGTGTTGCAGGAGGCGCCGCCGGTGCGGGCCGAGGGGGAGGGGCGCTGATGCCGGGATTTCTGCTGGCCTATATCCGCTGGGTCGATCGCTTCAACCGCCGGCTGGGGCGGATCATCATGTATGGCATTTTCGTGATGATGGGCATCCTGTTCTGGTCGTCGATTTCCAAGACCTTTTTCCTGCCGTCCAAGTGGACGCTGGAAGTCGCGCAGTTCGCGCTGGTGGCCTATTACATGCTGGGCGGGCCCTATTCGATCCAGCTGGGTGCCAATGTGCGGATGGACCTGTTTTACGGGAACTGGACGCCGCGTCAGAAGGCGTGGGTGGATTTCTTTACGGTGTGGTTCCTGATCTTCTATCTGGCGGTTCTGTTTCGCGGCGCGGTCAGCTCGACGGCCTATGCGCTGGGCCATTTCGGGGATGAGCCGTTTCGGTTTTTCTGGGAGCTGCTCAAGGCCTGGATTTCGGGCGGGACCGAGGCGGCGCGGGCGCATCTGGGCTTTATCGAGCGTTCGCCCACGGCATGGCGGCCCTATCTGTGGCCGGTCAAGGTCTTTGCCACGATCGGCATTTTCCTGATGCTGCTGCAGGCGATTTCCGAGTGGCTGAAGGACATCGCCATGATCCGCGGCATTGATCTGCGGACCAATTCGCCCGCGATGATCGACGAGCGCGGGCATGCGCTGCTGCTGGGGGCGGGGGCCGAGGTGGCCGGCGCGGTCCCCGAGGACGACAAGGATGACGGGGGCGCGCGCTGATGTCTTATGAAATGATCGCCATCTTCATGTTCTCGGTGATGATGCTGATGCTGCTCACCGGCCAGCGGGTGTTTGGCGCCATTGGCGGGGTTGCGGCGCTGGCGGCCTTGATGCTGTGGGGCGTGGGCGGCTCGGACATTCCGTTCTCGGCGGTGATGAAGCTGATGAAGTGGTATCCGCTCCTGACCCTGCCGATGTTCATCTTCATGGGCTATGTGCTGTCGGAATCGAAGATCGCCGATGACCTTTACCGCATGTTCCATGTCTGGATGGGCGGCACCGCCGGCGGGCTGGCGATTGGTACGATCGGCCTGATGGTGCTGATTTCGGCGATGAATGGCCTGTCTGTGGCCGGCATGGCCATTGGCGCCACCATCGCCCTGCCGGAGCTGATGAAGCGCGGCTATGACAAGCGGATGATTACCGGGGTCATTCAGGCAGGCTCATCGCTGGGCATCCTGGTGCCGCCTTCGGTGGTGCTGGTGCTCTATGCGATGATCGCGCGTCAGCCGGTGGGGCAGCTGTGGCTTGCCGGGGTCATTCCCGGCCTGATGATGGCGGCGATGTTCATGATCTATATCTGGCTGCGCTGCAAGGTCAGCCCCGAGCTTGGCCCGGCCCTGAGCCCCGAGGAGCGGGCCTCGATCACCATGGGGGAAAAGCTGCGGCTGCTGCGCGCCGGCATCCTGCCGCTGGTGATCTTCTTTGCCATGATGTTCCCTTTCGTGCGCGGCTGGACCTCGCTGACCGAAAGCTCGGCCATTGGCGCGGTGACGGCGTTCATGGCGGCGGTGCTCAAGGGGCGGATGACGCGCGAGGTGTTCGAGACCTCGGTGCGCAACACGCTGGGAATTTCCTGCATGTTCATGTGGATCATCGTGGCGGCGATGGGCTTTGGCGCGGTGTTTGACGGGCTTGGCGCGGTCAAGGCGATCGAGAGCCTGTTTACCGAGAAGCTGGGGCTGAGCCCCTGGATGATCCTGGTGCTGATGCAGCTGAGCTTCCTTGTCATGGGCACCTTTCTGGACGACACCGCGATGCTGGTCATCGTGGCGCCGCTTTATATCCCGCTGGTGCATCACCTGGGCTTCAACCTGATCTGGTACGGGGTGCTTTATACCATCACCACCCAGATCGCCTACATGACCCCGCCGTTTGGCTATAACCTGTTCCTGATGCGGGCGATGGCGCCGCCCGAGATTACCATGCGCGACATCTATGCCTCGATCTGGCCGTTCGTGACGGTGATGGTGCTGGCGCTGGCGGCGATCATGGTGTTCCCGCAGATCGCGCTGTGGCTGCCGCAATACGTGTACAACAACTGACAAGAACTCCGAAAGGGAGCATTCACCGGGGGCGACCCCACCAACCGAGCAACCAATAAGGAGAGAGAAGATGACAACAAGACGCAAGTTTCTGACCACCGCCGGGGTGGGCGCCGCAGCGGCCCTGGCCGCCCCCGCGGTGCGCGCCCAGAACGCCAAGATCACCTGGCGGCTTCAGACCTATGCCGGCCCGGCGCTGGCCGAACAGGTCATCGTGCCGATGATCAACAAGTTCAACGCCATTGCCGGCGACGAGATGCAGATCGAACTGTTCACCGCCGACCAGCTGGTGCCGACCGGCGAGCTGTTCCGCGCCATGCAGAAGGGCACGATCGACGCGGTGCAATCGGATGACGACAGCATGGCCAGCCCCACCGAAGTCACTGTTTTCGGGGGCTATTTCCCCTTCGCCCTGCGCTATAGCCTGGATGTGCCGGTGCTGTTCAACCAGTACGGGCTGGACGAGATCTGGAAGGAAGAATATGCCAAGGTGGGCGTCAAGCACATCTCGGCGGGCTCGTGGGATCCGGCCAACTTTGCCACCAAGAAGCCGATCAACAGCCTTGAGGATCTCAAGGGGCTCAAGATCTTCACCTTCCCCACCGCCGGCCGCTTCCTTGAGCGTTTCGGGGTGATCCCGGTGACGATCCCGTGGGAGGACGCGGAAGTGGCGCTGCAGACCGGCGAGCTGGACGGGCTGGCATGGTCGGGCATCACCGAGGATTACACCTCGGGCTGGGCGGAGGTTACCGACTACTTCCTGACCAACAACATTTCGGGTGCCTGGATCGGCCACTTCTTTGCCAACATGGACCGCTGGAACGAGCTGCCCGACCACCTGAAAACCCTGCTGCAGGTCTGCATGAACGACAGCCATTATCACCGTCAGTGGTGGTACTGGGGCGGCGAGGCCAGCCTGCGGGTCAAGGGCACCAAGCTCAAGCTGACCACCATCGACGACGCCGAATGGGCCAAGGTCGAGGACGAAGCCCACAAGTTCTGGGACGAGATCGCGGCGCAATCGCCGCTCAAGGCCAAGGTCGTGGGCATCATCAAGGATTATAACGAAACCATGATGAAGGCCGGACGGCCCTATCGCTACGACTGATGTCAGCCGCGGCCGGTTGCAGGCCGCCATTGCACAAAAGGCGCGCTCCGGGCATGGTTCGGGGCGCGCATGTCTGAAAGAGATGACCCAAGCCGATGGCCACGCTGAACTTCCTCTTGCATCTTGCCGGCGCAACCATGTTGCTGCTGTTTGCCGTGCGCATGGTGCAAACCGGGATCGAGCGTGCCATGGGGCCGTCGTTCCGCCGCATCATCACCTCGCGCAAGGACAGCCGGGTGCAGGCGGCGCTGGCCGGGGTGATGCTGGCCATCGTGTTGCAGAGCGCCACCGCTGCCTCGCTTCTGGCGGCGGGGTTTCTGGCCTCGGCGCTGATCAATTTCACCGCCGGGCTGGCAACCGTGCTGGGGGCCGATCTGGGCTCGGCGCTGGTGATCCAGCTGCTCAGCCTGCGGCCGGAATGGCTGATCCCGGTGCTGCTGGCGCTGGGCGGTTACCTGTTTCTCAAGGTCGAGGCCCGCACGCCGCGCCAGGTGGGGCGCATCCTGATCGGGGTGGCGCTGATCCTGCTGTCGCTGAAGCTGATCTCGGCCTCGGTCGAGCCGATCCGCGAAAACCCGTTCATGCCGTCCATCGCCGGCTATCTCGAACGCGATTTCGTCACCGCCTTCCTGGTTGGCGCGGCGGTGACCTTCCTGATGTATTCATCGGTCGCGGCGATCCTGATGACCGTCACCTTCGTGGCCATTGGCGTGCTGCCGCTGACCGCCGGCGTGTCGGTGGTGATGGGGGCCAATCTGGGCTCGGCGGCGCTGTTTCTCTGGCTGTCGCGGGGGATGAGCCCGGTGGCGCGGCGCCTGCCTTTTGCCAATCTGGCCCTGCGCGGGGTCGGGGCGGTGGTGGCGCTGCTGGTGTTCAACCTGACGCCGCTCAACACCGTGGTCACGGTTTTCCCGGACCAGCACATGCTGGTGATCGCGCATGTGGCCTTCAACGCCGCGGTGCTGGTGCTGGCCCTGCCGATCCTGCCGGTGCTGGAACGCCCCCTGGCCCGGCTCCTGCCGGATCAGAGCGCCATGGCGGCCGAGAACGGGCTCAAACCGCCCACCGCGCTGGAGCGTGACGTGCTCGACAGCCCGGCCCAGGCCATTGCCAGCCTGACCCGCGAGGTTCTGCGCATGGGCGAGCTGGTCCAGGCCATGGCGGTGCCGGTGATGGAGCTGTACAAGTCCGGCGACAAGCAGGCGATCAAGGCGGTGCGCGCCGCCGATCACGAGGTCAACAAGGCGCTCGATGACATCCGCCGCTATGTGGCCGACATCGACCGCAGCAACATGACCAAGGCGCAGTCGCGCCGGATCCGCGAACTGGTGGAATATGCCATCAGCCTCGAGGAAGCGGGCGATGTGATCTCGAAGAAGCTGATGCCGCTGGCGACCCTGAAAAAGCGCGACGGCCTGCGCTTTACCGATGCCGGGCGCGAAGAGCTTGAGGCGCTGCATGAATGTGTCCTGCGCAACATGTCGCTGGCCATGAACGTGCTGGTCAGCGAGGATATCGAAAGCGCGCGCATGTTGCTGAGCGCCAAGGCCGACCTGGCCCAGCGCGAGCGCAAGAGCCGCAAGAAGCACCTCAAGCGCCTGCGCGAGGGTGACGAGCGCAGCTTTGACACGTCCGACATTCACCTGGAAACCCTGCGGGCGCTCAAGGACCTGAACGCCCGCATCTCGGCCATTGCCTATCCGATTCTCTATCGCCATGGCCAGTTGCTGGAAACCCGGCTTGTGGAAAGCGTCGATGAGGACGAAAGTGAAAATCAGGAGGCCCGGTAAGGCCGCTTTGGAGGAATGAACATGCCCGGAAATCTGACCCTCGGAGAACTCAAGCTGCTGGTGGATGGCGGCAAGATCGACACGGTGCTGGCCTGCATGGTGGATATGCAGGGGCGCCTGATGGGCAAGCGCTTTGTCGCCCAGCACTTCGTTGACAGCGCCTGGGAAGAGACCCATTGCTGCAATTACCTGCTGGCCACTGATCTTGAGATGTTCACGGTCGAGGGCTATGCCTCGACCTCGTGGGCCAGCGGCTATGGCGACTACCTGATGAAGCCCGACCTCTCCACCCTGCGCCTGGCGGCCTGGCTCGAGGGCACGGCGCTGGTGCTGTGCGATGTGCTCGATCACCACGGCCATGCAGAGGTGGCCCATTCGCCCCGGGCCATGCTCAAGGCCCAGGTGGCGCGGGCCGAGGCGATGGGGTTCGGCACCATTGCCGCCACCGAGCTCGAGTTCTTCATCTTTCAGAAAAGCTTTGAGGAAATGGCGGCCGAGGGCTATCGCGACCTGACCCCGATCAGCGCCTATAACGAGGATTACCACATCCTGCAGACCACCAAGGAAGAGGGCATCATGCGCCGGCTGCGCAATGCGCTCTATGCCTCGGGCATCCCGGTCGAGGGCTCCAAGGGCGAGGCCGAGGCCGGGCAGGAGGAGCTCAACATCCGCTATGCCAGCGCCATGGAAACCGCCGAGAACCACATCATCGCCAAACATGCCGCCAAGGAAATCGGCTGGCAGGAAGGGCGCGCGATCAGCTTCCTGCCGAAATGGGACGCCGCCCGCGTCGGCTCGGCCAGCCATGTGCACCAGTCGCTGACCCGCGACGGCGCGCCGGCCTTTTATGACCCGGATGCCGACCTTGCCCTGTCCGAAACCGGACGGCATTACCTGGGCGGGCTGCTGAAATATGCCAGCGACATCACCGTGTTCATGGCGCCCTATGTGAACAGCTACAAGCGCTTTCAGAAGGGGAGCTTCGCCCCCACCCGCAAGGTCTGGAGCGTGGACAACCGCACCGCCGCCTTCCGCCTGTGCGGCGAGGGCACCCGCGCGGTGCGCGTCGAATGCCGGGTGCCCGGCGCCGACGTGAACCCGTACCTGGCGATTGCCGGCATGCTGGCTGCCGGCCTTGCCGGGATCGAGGAAAAGCTTGACCCCGGCGCGCCGCTCACCGGCGACGCCTATGAGGGCGATGCTGGTTCCATCCCCACCAATCTGCGCGACGCGACCGAGGCGCTCAGGGGCTCGAAAATGCTGCGCGCGGCCATGGGCGATGCGGTGGTTGACCATTACGTGAGAATGGCGGAATGGGAGCAGGAAGCCTTTGATTCCGTGGTCACGGATTGGGAAATCGCGCGTGGATTCGAGCGCGCCTGAAGGAGCAGAAAGATGACCAAGATGCTGCAATGTATTTCGCCGATTGATGGCTCGGTCTATGCCGAACGCCCGG
>CAZPDV010000072.1:0-8302 GCA_964585355.1 uncultured Aliiroseovarius sp. | reverse complement strand
CAAGCCATTGATGCGCCCCAAGCTGATCGAACTGCTCACCGGCCTGGAGCAGCCCGCCCCGGCGGTCTCGGAACAAGCGCCCGCCTCCCAGGCAATGCCGGTCTTCGGCTCCCGGCGCAGCACGACACCCGAGGCCACGCCTGCACCGGAACCCGCACGCACAGAATCGGACACGCCGCCCACCGCCCCCGCTGAGCCCCCGGCCCCGCGTGCCATGCGGGTGCTTGCGGCCGAGGACAACAAGACCAACCGGCTGGTCTTCTCCAAGCTGGTCAAGGCGCTGGATATCGAGCTGGAATTTGCCACCAACGGGCATGAGGCGGTCGAGCTTTACAAGAGCTTCCGCCCGGATCTGATCTTCATGGACATCTCGATGCCCGGCATGGATGGCAAGGAGGCCACCCGCACCATCCGCGCGCTCGAGCAGGCGGCAGGCGGGAAACATACCCGCATCGTCGCGCTGACCGCCCATGCCATGACCGGCGATGGGCAGGAAATCCTATCGCACGATCTGGACGCGCACCTGACCAAACCCCTGAAAAAGCCCCTCATCATTGCCGAGATCGAAGCCGCCTGCCCGGAAGAGGCCCGCCCGCCCATGGCGGACACCGCGCCCCAGGCAGCGGCCGGCGCCTGACTCTCAGCCCCGCAGGAAAACCCAGCGGTCGCCCTCGCTCATCCCCGGCTGAAACCGGTAGCCGCCGGTGTCGAAATCCTTGAGCCCCTCGGGGTCGCGCATCCGGGTCTGGATCACGAAACGTGCCATGGCGCCGCGGGCGCGCTTGGCGTGAAACGAGATGACCTTCGGGCCTTTTTCGGTGTCCTCCATGAAGACCGGGGTGATTACCCTGAGCGCCAGCGCCTTGTGCGCGGCGGCCTTGAAATATTCGACCGAGGCGCAGTTGATCAGCAGATCCGTGCCCAGGACCCGCGCCTGTTCATTCAGGGCGCGCGCCACCCGGTCGCCCCAGAATTCATAAAGATTGCGCCCCCGCGCATTTTCCAGGCGTGTTCCCATTTCCAACCGGTGCGGCCGGATCAGGTCCAGCGGCCGCAGCACCCCGTAAAGCCCGGACAGGATACGCAGATGCGCCTGGGCATGGTCCAGCTCCTCCGGGTCGAGCGAACCGGCATCAAGCCCGGTATAGGTATCGCCCGAAAACATCTCGATCGCGGGCTTTCGGCCCTCGGGGCGGTCAAATTCGGCAAATCGCGTGGCATTGAGCGCCCCCAGTTTCGGCGAGATATGCATGAGCTTTTCCAGCTCGGGCCCGCTGAGACGCGCCGCCGTTTCAGCAAGGCGGTCAGCCTCGGCCTGAAAGGCAGGCAGGCTGCCGCCTGCAAGCCGCGCCGGGTTTTCATTCAGCCGTTTGGCCGGTGACACGACAACAAGCATGGCTACTCCCCCTCTTCGATCGCCGCCAGAAACGCGGCGCCGAACCGCTCCAGCCGTGCTGCATCCATACCCGGAATCCGGGCCAGCGTCGACAGGTTGTCGGGCCGTCGCTCGGCAATATGGCGCAGGGTGGCGCGGGTGCAGGACAGGGGCTTGGCGGTGCCATCCTCCCCCCGGCTCAGCGTCGCCTGCGCGGCCTCGAGCCGGTCAAACACCGCACCGGCATCGCGCCCGGCCAGCTTGCGCCGGGCCGGGTGCATCGGCGGCGGCGGCGCGCCGGCGATCACCTCGAGAAAGGCGCTGCCGTAGCGTTCGAGCTTCTTTGCGCCCACCCCGGAGATCCCGGCCATTTCATCCAGATTCCGCGGCCGCCGCTCGGCCATCTCGATCAGCGTGCGGTCGGGAAAGACCACATAGGCGGGCACGCGCTGGGCCTCGGCCAGAGCCCGGCGCCTGGCCTTGAGCGCGGACAGAAGCGGCGCATCGTCGTCGCTGACCAGAGCCTTGACCGCCGGGCGCCGCGGCGCATGGGTGATGGTGTCAAGCCGCAGGGTCACCTCGGCCTCGCCACGCAGAACCGGATGCGCGGCCGGCATCACCCTGAGCGCGCCGTGCCGGGCCGGATCGGGCCGCAGGAAATCCAGCCCCATGAGCTGCCGAAAGATCGCCTGCCACTGCCCACGCGCATAGTCCTGGCCGACGCCAAAGGTCGGCAGGGCGTCATGGCCGCGCGCGCGTATCTTGTCGGTCAGCTTGCCGGTAAGAATGTCGATCAGATGCCCGGCGCCGTAACTTTCGCCGGTGCGCAGGGCGGCCGACAGCGCCTTCATCGCCGCAACCGTGCCGTCAAACAGCCTGGGCGGCGTGGCGCAGGTGTCGCAATTGCCGCAGGGGGCGGTGCCTTCCTCGCCAAAATAGGCCAGCAGGATCTGGCGCCGACACCCCTGAGCCTCGGCCAGGCCCAGCAGCGCATTGAGCCGGCCATGATCGGCGGCGCGGCGTTCCGGCGGGGCCAGGCCCTCGTCGATCTGGGCGCGCCGGAGGCGGATATCGTCGGGGCCGTAGAGGGTCAGCGTCTCGGCCGGGGCACCGTCGCGGCCGGCGCGCCCGATCTCCTGGTAATAGGCCTCGATCGACTTGGGCAGATCCGCATGCGCGACCCAGCGGATGTCGGGCTTGTCCACCCCCATGCCGAAGGCCACCGTGGCCACCACGATCAGCCCGTCCTCCTGCTGAAAGCGGCGCTCGACCTCGCGGCGGGCCTCGGCCTCCAGCCCGGCGTGATAGGCCACCGCCGACAGCCCCTCGCCAACAAGGGCATGGGCGAGCGTTTCGGTCCGGGCGCGGGTGCCGCAATAGACGATGCCGGACTGGCCGCGCCGCGCGCCGGCAAAATCGAGGATCTGCGCGCGCGGCTTTTGCTTGGCGGCAAAGGCGAGGTGGATATTGGGCCGGTCGAAGCCGTGCAGAAAGACCCGGGGCATCGCCCCGGCAAACAGTTTCTGGACGATTTCATCGCGGGTTTCGGCATCGGCAGTGGCGGTGAAGGCGGCCAGCGGCACGTTCAGGGCCTGGCGCAGCGCCCCGATGCGCAGGTAATCGGGGCGAAAATCATGCCCCCACTGGCTGACGCAATGGGCCTCGTCCACCGCGATCAGGCTGACCCCGGCCCGCGCCAGCATGGCCTGCGCCCCGCCCGAGGCCAGCCGCTCGGGCGCCATGTAGAGCAGCTTGAGCCGCCCGGCGCGCAGGGCAGAGAGAACTTCGTCGGTCTCCTCGTCGCTATTGCCGGAGGTAAGCGCGCCGGCCTCGACCCCGGCCGCCCGCAGGGCGCGCACCTGGTCGCGCATCAGGGCGATCAGCGGCGATATGACCACTGTCACGCCGGGGCGAATAATCGCAGGTATCTGAAAACAAAGGGATTTGCCGGCGCCAGTCGGCATGATGGCAAGGGTGTTCTGCCCGGCGGCTACCGCGTCGATGATCGCGGCCTGTCCGGGGCGGAAGGCGTCATAGCCGAAAACGGTCGAAAGGATGTCCCGCGCGGGGCCGGCTTCCACGGCGGCGCACTCAGCGCAGGCCGAACAGCACCGGCAGGATGTAGTCGCGCAGCGATATGATGATGATGAACGCCACCAGCGGCGCCAGGTCAAGCGGCCTGGTATCCGGCAGAACCTTGCGGATCGGCTGATAGGCGGGCTCCAGCAGCTTGTTCAGCCCGACCCAGAGCTGCGCCACCAGCGGCTGACGCAGGTTGAGCACCTGAAAGTTGATCAGCCACGACATGATGATCTGCAGGATCATGATATAGAAGATCACCGACAGGATCAGTTGCAGGGGGCCATAGATTGCGAGCATTGGTTTCTCCAGTGGATGTTGGCCAACAAGTAGGCAAGCGGACCCGAAAGCGCAAGCCTGACGCGAGGTTGTGGTTGACGCAGCGGCGCGGGGGGGCATTGTGCGCCGCGAAGGAGGGTCGGCATGTATCCGTTTGTCCGCATGGCGAAAGAGCTGTGGAAGTTTCGCAAGGCGCCGCCGCTGGGGCTGAACGACAGCCATGTGAGCACGCATGTCTGCTGGCCGTGGGACCTGGATTTCTGGCGCGAGCTCAACAACGGGCGCACGCTGACGCTCTATGACCTGGGGCGGATCCCGCTGGCGCGCCGGCTGGGGCTGATCGCGGCGCTGCGCCGGCGGCGCTGGGGCATGGCGGTTGCCGGGGTCTCGGTGCGGTATCGCAAGCGGGTGCGGGCCTTCGAGCGGGTCGAGATGCGCTCGCGCGCCATTGGTTGGGACCGGCGCTTCCTTTATGTGGAGCAGAGCCTGTGGAACCACCGCGGCGAATGTGCCGGGCATGCGCTCTATCGCATGGCGGTGACCGGGGCGGCGGGGATCGTGCCGCCGGCCGAGGTTGCATCCGAGATCGGCCTTCCCCCCACCGGCCCGGAGCTGCCGCACTGGGTCCGGGCCTGGATCGAGGCCGAGGATCACCGCCCCTGGCCGCCCGAGATGTGAGCCGGCGGGCCGCACCGCAGTCTTTGCTTGCCCCGCGCCCCCCTTGCCTGTCATACCAAGACAAACGGGCCAGAAACCGGGGAGCGTCACATGTCCGAGCCGAGCGCCAGAAAACGCATCTGGGGATGGTTCTTTTTCGATTGGGCCAGCCAGCCCTATAACACGCTGCTGCTGACCTTTGTTTTCGGGCCCTATTTCGGTGAAGTGGTCAGGAACCACCTGATGGCCTCGGGCATGGAGGCCGAAGCCGCCCAGGCCCAGGCGCAGTCGATCTGGGGGCTTGGGCTGACCGTTGCCGGGCTGTTCATCGCCTTTCTGGCGCCGCTTCTGGGGGCGATGGCCGATGCCGCCGGGCGGCGAATGCCGTGGATCTGGTTTTTCTCGGTGCTGTATGTGGTGGGCTCGGGGGCGCTGTGGTTCACCTACCCGGACGCGTCAGACTACCGCCTGATGCTGATCCTGTTCGGGATCGGCTTCATCGGCATGGAATTTGCCACCATCTTTACCAATGCGCTGTTGCCGGATCTGGGTACCAGGGAGGAAATCGGTCAGATCTCCGGCTCGGGTTTTGCGTTTGGCTATTGGGGCGGTTTCCTGGCGCTGCTGATCATGCTGCTGCTGTTTGCCGAAAATGCCGATGGCAAGACATTGCTTGGCATGGCGCCGCTGTTCGGGCTGGACCCGGCCCTGCGCGAAGGCACGCGCTTTGTCGGGCCGTTCACGGCGCTGTGGTATATCGTCTTCATGGCGGTGTTCTTCCGCTGGGTCAAAGAGCCCCGGCGCCATGCGCGCGGGCGGGTTTCGCTGGGCGCGGCCCTGGCCGAGCTGGGCCAGACCGTCCGTTCGCTGCGCCAGCGCACCAGCCTGCTGGCCTATCTGGGCTCGTCGCTTTTCTATCGCGATGCGCTCAACGGGCTGTACACCTTTGGCGGCATCTATGCGCTGAACATCCTGGGCTGGTCGATCACCCAGGTGGGGGTGTTCGGCATTGTCGGCATCCTGTCGGCGGCGGTGTTTTCCTGGATCGGGGGGCGGGCCGACCGGGCGCGCGGCCCCAAGCCGGTGATCGTGTTCTGCATTGTCGCGCTGATCGTGGTGACGGCGGTCATCGTTTCGATGACCCGCGAGAGCGTGCTGTTTGTTTCCCTGCCCGAGGGGTCGTCCCTGCCGGACATCATCATGTATGTCTGCGGCGCGGTGATCGGGGCGGCGGGCGGCGCGCTTCAGGCCTCCAGCCGCTCGATGCTGGTGCGCCATTGCGACCCGGACCATGCGGCCGAGGCATTCGGCCTTTATGCGCTGTCGGGCAAGGCCACGGCGTTTCTGGCGCCGGCGCTGGTCTCGTTCTTTTCGTGGTTCACCCAAAGCCCGCGCCTGGGCGTATCTCCGCTGATCGGGCTTTTCGTTCTGGGGCTTGTCCTGCTGGCATGGGTCAACCCGGAAGGCGAGCCTGAAAGGACCGCGCCATGAAGCTTGTCACCACCCTTTTCGCCTGTCTGTTCCTGACCGCCCCGGCCGTGGCCAAGACCCCGGCCAAGCAGCTTTTCGGCGCCATTTCCACGCCATCGCATCAGCGCGCGCAGCCGTTTGGCTCTTATGCCAAAGGGTGTCAGGCGGGGGCGGTGCAGCTTCCTGAAACCGGGCCGACCTGGCAGGCGATGCGGCTGAGCCGCAACCGCAACTGGGGCCAGCCCGAGCTGATCGCCTTTATCGAGCGGCTGAGCCGGAAGGCGGCGCGGCAGCGGGGTTGGAAGGGGCTCTATATCGGCGACATGAGCCAGCCGCGCGGCGGCCCGATGCTGAGCGGCCACCGCAGCCACCAGATCGGCCTGGACGTGGATATCTGGATGCTGCCGCCCAGGCGGCTTGACCTGAGCCGGGCCGAGCGTGAGCGCATTTCCTCGATCTCCATGCGCCGGGCCAATGGCGCCTATGTCAACGACAACTGGACAAGACAGCACATGAATATCCTCAAGGCGGCGGCGCGCGACCCGGCCGTGGCGCGGATTTTCGTCTTTCCCGGCGCCAAGGTCTGGATGTGCGAACATGCCCGGGGCAACCGCGACTGGCTCAACAAGATCCGGCCATGGTGGGGGCATCATTATCATTTTCACGTGCGACTGTCCTGCCCGCGCGGGGCACGCAATTGCGTCAATCAGGCGCCGCCGCCGCCGGGCGATGGCTGTGACGATGCCCGCAAATGGGTGGCCGACATCCTGAACCCGCCGCCGCCCGACCCCAACGCCAAGCCGCGCCCGCCGCGTCCTGACCTCGTGCTTTCGGATTTGCCCAGACAATGCGCCGGCGTCCTGTCGTCGCAATAGCCCTTGCCGCCGTTCTGGCCGCGCCGCTTGCCTCGCAGCCCACCGGGCGGGCGCAGGAGGTGGGGCGGATCGTCTGGCAGGAGGAGGCGGCGCATTTCGGCGGTTTTTCGGGGCTGGAAGTGGGGCCGGACGGGGTGAATTTCACCGCCCTGTCGGATCGTGGCTATTACGTTGAAGGGCGATTTCTGCGCGACGCCGAAGGGGGGATTACCGGCATCGCGGCGGGCGCGCTCCGGCCGCTGGTGCCGCCAAGGCCCGGCGCCTGGCCGCCCTACCTGATCGACAGCGAGGGCTTGGCAATGGCCCCCGGCGGCCCGGCTTTCGTGTCGTTCGAGGGGCTGCAAAAGGTGTTTCGGCTGAAGGACATGAGCGCGCCGGCGCATCCGCTGCCGCAGCATCGGGACTTTCCCGGCATGATCGGCAATGCCTCGCTCGAAGCGCTGGCGATCGGCCCGGATGGCGCGCTTTATACCCTGCCGGAGCGTTCCGGCCGCAAGGACCGGCCGTTTCCGCTTTACCGTTTCCGCGATGGCCGGTGGAGCCGCCTGGGGCAGGTGGCCCGGCGTGGCTCTTTCCTGCCGGTCGGGGCCGATATCGGCCCGGATGGCCGGTTCTATCTGCTGGAGCGGCAATTTTCCCTGATCCGCGGCTTTGCCAGCCGGGTGCGGCGCTTTGATCTTGATGAAACCGGCCTGAGTAACGAACAGGTGCTGTTTGAAAGCGGGGCGGGGCGTTTTTATGACCTTGAGGGGCTGGCGGTGTGGCGCGATGGCGATGGGCGGATCCGGCTGACCATGATTTCCGACGACAATTTCAATTTTCTGCAACTGACCGAAGTGGTGGAATACGTGGTGCGGGACGGGCTTGCCTCGCCGGGCGAGAGCGGCTAAACCCCGCCCGTTCCTCATCCCGAGGCACCAAGTCGCCGCACCCTTGCCAAAACGGACTCAGACATGACCAGACTTCTTCCCGGCGTGATCGCCATGGCCGCCATTGTCGTGG
The DNA here is from genome assembly GCA_964585355.1 of uncultured Aliiroseovarius sp. Taxonomy (GTDB): domain Bacteria; phylum Pseudomonadota; class Alphaproteobacteria; order Rhodobacterales; family Rhodobacteraceae; genus JAAEUB01. The sequence continues at coordinate 565 of CAZPDV010000072.1, read as the reverse complement.
CCTCGAATATTCTCGTGCAATTCCTGTTCGGCCAGTGGCTGACATGGGGCGCGTTTACCTATCCTTTTGCCTTTCTGGTCACCGATGTGATGAACCGGGTCTATGGCGTGGGCCCGGCGCGCAAGGTGGTGCTGGCGGGGTTTGTGGTCGGGGTGATCTGTTCGTTCATCGGCACCCGGATCGTGGGCGAGTTCGGGCCGCTGGTGACCTTGCGCATCGCGCTGGGCTCGGGCCTGGCCTTTCTGAGCGCGCAGATGCTGGACGTGGCGATTTTCGACCGGCTGCGCGGGGGGCGCTGGTGGCGGGCGCCGCTGGCCTCGACCCTGGTAGGGTCCTCGGTGGATACCGCGATCTTCTTCACCGTCGCCTTTTCCGGCGCGCTGGCGTTTCTGGAACCCGGCAATGACGTGAGCTGGGCGGCCGAGCGGCTGCCGCTTCTGGGCTTTGGTCCCGAGGTGCCGCTCTGGGTGTCGCTGGGCGCGGCCGACTGGATGGTCAAGCTGAGCCTTGCCATCGTCGCCCTGCTGCCGTTTCGCGCCATCGTGAACCGGATGTTGGCCCGGCC